>JBJDYY010000095.1:0-4044 GCA_051867715.1 Candidatus Avispirillum sp. | reverse complement strand
TCAAGGGACTTTTCTCAAAAAGTCCCTTGACCGGGGTCAGGGGCAGAGCCCCTGCGGAGCCTCACGAAAAAAACAGTGACAGGCGGCGCAACGCGCCGCCTGTCACTTTGTATTAGCTATGCAAGCTCGGCTGCCGAGGCGATGCACTGCCCGAGGCGGGCATAGCCGAGAGAGTTCATATGCGCCTGGTCGGCGAACATGGGATAGGGAGCATCATATTTTTTGGCAGGGTCGTAGTCGGGGTTTTCAACCGTGGGAGAGTTTGCGTAGTATTTCCAGGTGTAACGGTTTATGCCGCTGGTTGCCCATGCGTCGCAAAACGGCAGATTAAAGGAGCGTGCAATGTCCCTGATGACCTCCGACATAGTCTCAAGACTTCTGCCGGAGCCGCGGGGAAAGTCCTCGTAACCGTCTCTGTCAACCCAGTCGTATTTTCCGATACAGTGGGGAGAAACAAGCATAATATGGCAGTCAATGTTTCCGCTTTCCGCCATAAAGGCGTACAGCCGCTCAATAACGAAAGCAAACTTTCCGCGCAGAGTGTTCTGCCGCGGGTACATATCCCCGCGCACGCCGTATTCCATATGCCTCTCGTTGTACGCGCCCAGCAGTATAATGAGATCGGCACAGCCCACCTCCTCAAATGTCAGCGGCTTGAAATTGCCGTTGCAGCCGGTGTAAGGGTCGTATTTCATATCCTCGTTTTCCGACGCGCCCAAACCCATTACCATATCAATAAGTCCGATGCCGCCGTATGCATGTGTCGAAACCTCGGCTCCGGTGAGACGGGCAAACTCCGCCTGCCAGCGTCCGTCGGCAGTTATGCTGTCCCCGATAACGAGGACTTTTTTATTTTTCCATTTGCTTTCCATAATTATTATACGCCCTTTCGGTTATTTACATATATATTATCACAGCCGCGGACACAATGCAATGCGGCACGCATATTTTCATCGAAAAAAGCGGAATGAAAAAATGTTAACAAAACAAATACAATACAAAAATTGCCGTTCATATTTTTGTCGCATACGAAAATAATAAGTGCAGAGAACGCGAATGTGTTCTCAATTGATATAGATGAAAACCCATAAAAGGGAAAAACGGACTGCGGTCCGGGAAAGGAACAATTATGGCAAGCAATAAGACTCTTGTACCCGAAGCAAAGGCAGCACTGGACCAGTTCAAGATGGAAGCTGCAAGCGAAGTAGGCGTTAACCTTACTCAGGGCTACAACGGCGATCTTACCGCGCGTCAGGCAGGTTCTGTGGGCGGTCAGATGGTCAAGAAGATGATCGAGAAGTACGAGAACGACATTAAGAGCGGCAAATAAGACAAGCTCGGCAAAATGAAAAGAAAGCTCCCACGGGAGCTTTCTTTTCATTATACAAAGCTGCGGAGCAGTCTGCAATTGCGGTTTTACCGGGATTTTACCTTTGCGCACTTTTGAATTTGACAAACGGGTATTAGTATAAATGCGAGATAGAAAATATCTCTATCTGAGTACAAAGGAGAAAAAACAAATGAAGAAACGCGTATTCGCATTGCTTACGGCGCTGTCGCTGTTTTTAACGGCAGCTGTCACCGTATCGGCACTTGGAGAGCAGAAGCTGCTGATAGACCAGGTGTATGGCGGAGGCGGAAAAGGTGAAACACCTGTTCCCAACAGCTTTATCGAGCTGTACAATCCAAACGGCGAGACCGTTGAGCTTACGGGATACTCTCTTGTATACGGCGATAAAACGCTTGAACTTTCCGGCAGCATAAAATCCGGCGGTTCCTATTTGATAGTAGGCGCGGTGGAGGATACCTCTGATGAGTTTCTGACATACGATCTGCCGGACGCAGATCTTACCTGCGATTGGACAATAAACAACAAGTCATACACGGTAGAGCTGAAATGCGGAGATGTCACCGTTGACTCTGTTACTGCGGGCGGAAGCGACGCCACAAAAGTATCAAAGCAAAAATCCTTGCAGCGAATCGCACACGCGGATACGGACACAGACGCCGACTTCCGTCTTGTTACCTGGGAAAAAGACGGAATGACCGCTGCGTCCGATACACTTTCACAGTACGCGCCCCATAACAGCAAGGGCGAATTCGGCAAGCTGCACGGCGCCTCACCGGAGCCTGAATATACTCCCGTTATAACTGGAAATGTCCGGGTGCAGGGCTATTATAACGGGGACGCTTCGCTTAGTCTGGAGCTTAGCGGACGGTATAATTCCGGAGCGCTTAACGCTGACGGCGGAAGTCTGGAAATCGTGCAGTATAACCCTTCAAACGGATTTGCTTACGCTGTCAGCGGAGTGAAAGGCAAGCTCATAGCAGTGGACCTGAACGGCAGTCAGGACGGTGACACCGCAGAGGTGCTTTCCGGGACGGAATACGATGTAAAATCATTGGTGCGCGGCTTTGAGTACGGCGATATGACATCGGTGGCAGTTTCTCCCGACGGAACAAAGCTGGCTGTGGCAATTCAGGCAGAGGATTATTCCGAAAGCGGCGTTGCTGCAATATTCTCCTGCGCCGCCGACGGCTCTCTTGAATTTCTGGCCTCTGTTTCGGTCGGCGTACAGCCCGATATGGTGACATTTGCGGATAACAGCACCGTTCTCACCGCCGACGAGGGAGAGCCCAGAAACGGCGTGAACGGTACCGACCCCAAAGGCTCCGTGACTGTGGTAAAAATCGGTGCGGGTAATACGCTTTCCGCCAAAACCGTATATTTTGACAGCTTTGACTCGCAAAGAAACGCACTTACCGCTGCCGGTGTTCTGATTCAGAAAGGGTTTGCGCCGTCCACGGACTTTGAGCCGGAATATATTGCAGTATCCGGAAACACCGCCTATGTTTCACTTCAGGAAGCGAATGCCGTAGCGGTACTGGATATCGCCGCGCAGAAATTTACGGCTGTGTATCCTCTCGGCTTCCAGAATTACGGCAAAATTAGCGCTGATCTTGAAAAAGACGGGGAAATTCAGCTTAAAACATACGAAAATGTGTACGGTATCAAAATGCCCGACGGCATATCCGTGGCAGAGATTGGCGGCAAAACATATATTCTTACGGCAAACGAGGGTGACAGCCGCGCCGACTGGGACGGACTCGACAATGAATATGAAAGCAAAACCTCTCCCGACGGCAGCGTAACGCTGGCAGCAAAGGCGGTCTGGTTCAACAGCAATATGTGGGACGGTCTTGACGAAGGATGCGCTTATATGTTCGGCGGACGCTCGTTCTCGGTGTATGAGGTGACGGCTTCGGGACTGACTCTCGTCTTTGACAGCGGAAGCGATTTTGAAAACATAACGGCGGAAACGCTTCCCGATTATTTCAACGCTTCAAACGATAAAACCTCTCTTGACAACCGCTCCGGTAAAAAGGGTCCGGAGCCCGAAACTGTAATTACCGGTACGGTCGGCGGCAGAACCTATGCCTTTATCGCCCTTGAAAGAATAGGAGGCGTAATGGTATACGATATTACGGATCCCGAAAATTCAACATTTGTAAACTATATAAATTCCCGTGAGTTTGAAAATGCAATACAGGGCGATGTTTCACCCGAGGGGCTGTGCTTCGTTTCGGCGCAAGACAGCAAAAACGGAAAAGCTATGCTGCTGACAGCCTGCGAGGTGTCGGGCACTCTTGCGGTATACAGCTGTGATTACACAGGGGAAGAACAGGAAAAGGGTAAATCGCCTGAAAACAGCGAGTCGGCAAAGCCTGACGCGGTGGTTCCGACTCGGGGAGACGCGGCAGCACCCGCCTCTCCGCAGACCGGAGACAATACGGCGATTTGGGTAATCCTGCTGACTGTCAGCGCAGCGGGAATTATGACGCTGGGTATTTTCCTCGGAAAACGCAGACGCGCAGAATAATCATACAATTAGCGTAATCAGCGGCGGTGTTCACCGCCGCTGTTCTTTTCATTTTATATGTATAAATAAGCAGGGTGAAAAGAGTGAAATAAAAAATTCAAAAAATAATAAAAACTTTGAAAAAAGGTATTGACAAGGGAGAAGAGATTTGGTATACTAAGAA
>JBJDYY010000094.1:0-19132 GCA_051867715.1 Candidatus Avispirillum sp. | reverse complement strand
CGCCCGCGCCGGAGGCACTCCCATATACAACCGCGGCGCACCCGGCTCCGGCTGGGGCACGGGAGAGGAGCGAGCCGCGTACACGGGAAATGTGCCCCGCGTCTCCTCTGCCGCCGCACCGAAGCGCTTTTCGGCGCCCTCTGTTCCCGGTACTTCCCGCCCCGAAGCACGGCGCAGCGCGCCCCTTGAGTCCTTTGACAAGGGCGACAGGGTGCGCCACACCACTTTCGGCTCCGGCACGGTGCTTTCCGTTCGCGCTATGGGCGGAGACGTGCTTTACGAAATAGAATTTGACAAGGTGGGGACAAAAAAGCTTATGGCTTCCTTTGCAAGGCTTAAAAAAGATTGACAAAGCCCTGTATGTGTTGTAAAATGTAGGTTAACGACAATAATTATTACTTTGGAGAACAGTATGGCAAACGATAAAAAAATGGTAGATCAGATAACCTCCATGGACGAGGATTTTGCAAAATGGTATACCGATATTTGCAAAAAAGCGGATCTTATCGATTATTCAAGCGTAAAGGGCTGCATGATAATCCGCCCCTACGGCTACGCTATATGGGAGCTTATACAGAAAAATCTTGACGGTCGCTTTAAGGAGACCGGTCATGAAAATGTGTATATGCCCATGTTTATTCCCGAAAGCCTTCTGAACAAGGAAAAGGAGCATGTGGAGGGTTTTGCGCCCGAGGTGGCTTGGGTCACTCACGGCGGCAGCGAGCCCCTTCAGGAGCGTCTTTGCGTACGCCCCACCTCCGAGACTCTTTTCTGCGAGCATTACGCCAATATTATAAAATCCTACCGCGACCTTCCCAAGCTGTACAATCAGTGGTGCTCCGTGGTGCGCTGGGAAAAGACCACCCGTCCTTTCCTGAGAAGCAGAGAGTTTCTGTGGCAGGAGGGTCACACCATGCACGCCACCGCAGAAGAGGCAGAGGAAGAAACCATCCGTATGCTGAACATTTACGCGGACTTCCACGAAAAGGATCTTGCAATCCCCGTTATAAAAGGTCGCAAGACGGAAAGCGACAAGTTTGCGGGAGCCGAGGCTACTTATGCAATTGAGGCGCTTATGCACGACGGCAAGGCGCTTCAGGCGGGTACCTCACATTATTTCGGCGACGGCTTTGCAAAGGCCTTTGACATTAAGTACACCGACCGCGACAACAAACTGAAGTATCCCCATCAGACCTCCTGGGGCGTTACCACCCGTATGATAGGCGGTATCATTATGACCCACGGAGACAACAACGGTCTGGTGCTGCCCCCTGCCGTCGCTCCCGTTCAGGTTGTGATTATACCCGTGCAGCAGCACAAGGAAGGCGTACTGGAGGCGGCAAACGCCCTTGCCGACAGGCTGCGCTCCCGTTTCAGAGTAAAGGTTGACGCAAGCGACAACAGCCCCGGCTGGAAGTTCTCCGAATACGAAATGAAGGGCGTGCCTCTGCGCATTGAGATAGGTCCCCGCGACATCGCCGAGGGCAAGTGCGTAAGCGTTAAGCGCTACAACAGGGAAAAGAATTTCGAGTCCCTTGAAAATATTGAAGAAACCGTTGCGCGCCGTCTTGAGGAAATCCGGGACGGTATGTACGAAAAGGCGCTTGAAAACAGGCAGCGCCGCACCTATGAGTGCACTACTCTTGACGAGATTCGCAATTCCATTAAGGAGGGCGGCGACGGTCTCGTTATGGCTATGTGGTGCGGAGACGAGGAATGCGAGGACCGCGTTAAAGCCGAGACCGGCGTGGGAAGCCGCTGTATTCCCTTTGAACAAAAGCACATTTCCGACAAATGCGTATGCTGCCAAAAACCCGCAAAGCATATGGTTTGCTGGGCTATTGCGTATTAAAATCAAGCCGCACGCCGCCGTGCCGCAGAGACTCTGACGCGCCGAAATGCGCGGCTCGGAACCCCGGGCGGCGGCTCCCTTTTTTTGAAAATCCCTTTTGAGAGGAGGCCGCAAAAGCTTGAAAGAGTTTTCCGTAAGCTTTAAGGAAAAATTCCGCAGGCTGGATTTTGTCGTCCTCTTCTGCGCTCTGGGTATGACCGCTCTGTCTCTCATTACCCTTGCGGGCGCCGCAAACGAGCTGGGAACCCGGTATGTGACCGTGCAGGCTCTTGCCTCCGTTCTGGGCATTTGCGCCATGCTTATTATCGCCTTTCTGGACTACGACAAAATCGTCAGCAAGTACAGCAAGTGGTTTTACGCTCTTGCCGTGGTGCTGATGATAGCCGTGGTGCTTTTCGGCGAGGGCGAAAAGGGAAACAGAAACTGGCTGCGTATACCGGGTATTCCCTTTGATATTCAGCCGTCGGAATACTGCAAGTTTCTGTTTATAATCACCTTTTCGCACCATATAAAGCGGGTTCAGGGTGAGATTAACAAAATTAAAAATGTACTGGCGCTTGCCGTTCACGCAGGGGTTATCTGCGGGCTTATTCTGCTGACGGGAGACCTGGGCTCGGCTTTGGTGTACTTTTTCGTCATTGCCGTTATGCTGCTGGTGGGCGGGCTGTCCATATGGTATTTTATTGCGGTTGCCGCCGTTGTGGTGCTGGCCTCTCCCCTTTTATGGGAGATGCTGAGCACAAAACAGCAGGACAGGATTATCTACGGCTTCTGGCCCGAGGGCGACCCGCAGTATATAGGCTTTCAGGCTCTCAGGAGCCGCGCCGCCATTGCCGCGGGAGGCTTTCTCGGTTCGGGATGGCGGGGAGGTACGCAGTATACCAGTATTCCTTTCGGCTACACCGATTTCATTTTCGCCATCCTTGCGGAAAAGTTCGGCTTTTTCGGCTGCTTTACCTACATAGTGCTTATGAGTATTATGGTATTCCGGCTTTTGTGGATAGCGAGAGTGGCAAGAAAGGATTACGGCGCCTATATGTGTGCCGGTGTGGCGGCGGTGTTTATTGCGCAGACCCTTGAAAATATAGGCATGTGTCTTGCAATGCTGCCGGTCATAGGCATTACTCTGCCCTTTATGAGCTACGGCGGCTCCTCCATGCTGTCCATGTATCTTTTGGTGGGGCTGGTGCAGAGCATAAAAAGCCACAACAAAAAATATTTCTTTGAACGGGAAAAGGCTTAGTCAAACGAAAATCTGCGCCGCAAAGCGGAGCCGCCTTCTCAGGCGGCTTTGACGGCGTAATTTTAAATTTGCAAAGGATCAGGTTATGAAAGAAAAAGTTAAATTCGGACTTATCGGCTTCGGTGCCCGCGGAAGCGATCTTCTGAAGGATGTGCTGCTGCCCATGGCAAAGGACGAGGGCGTGGAGCTTTGCGGTGTATGCGATCTGTATGAGGACCGCGCCGCTGCCGCTGCCGACAAAATCGAAGAGGCAACCGGTGTCCGTCCCCTCTGCACCACGGATTACAAAGAGGTTATTGACAAAACGGACGCTGACGCCATTATAATCATGTGCGCCTGGGAATATCATATTCCCATTGCAATTGACGCTATGAAAGCGGGAAAATATGTGGGCATGGAGGTCGGCGGAGCTTACTCCATCGACGACTGCTGGCGTCTCGTCAACACCTCCGAGGAAACGGGAATGCCCTGCATGATACTGGAAAACTGCTGCTACGGCAACCGCGAGCTTATGGTGCTCAGCATGGTAAAGCGCGGTCTGTTCGGCGAGATTTCCGCCTGCGAGGGCGGCTACTGCCACGATCTGCGTCACGAGGTTTCCTACGGCGAGGAAAACCGTCACTACCGTCTGCGCAACTATACGCACCGCAACTGTGACAACTATCCCACTCATGAGCTGGGTCCCATCTGCAAGGTGCTGAACATCAACAACGGCAACCGTATGCTGTCCCTTACCTCAACCGCAAGCTGTGCAAGGGGACTTCATCCTTACATAATCGAAAACAGAGGCGCAGACGACAAGCTGGCAAATGTTGAGTTTTGTCAGGGAGACGTGATAAAGACCGTTATCCGCTGCTACAACGGCGAGCTTATTACCCTGACCCTTGACACAACTCTCCCCAGAGCGTACAGCCGCCGCTTTACGGTACGCGGCACGAAGGCCTCCTACTGGGAGGACACGGACGCTCTGTTTGTGGACGGAAAGGACAACGAAAAAGAGTGGCGTCCCCATGAAATGTGGGGCACCGCCGCGCAGTACGAAAAGGAAAACGCTCATCCTCTGTGGCAGAACTATGAAGCCCACGGCGGACACGGCGGTATGGACTATCTGGTGTTCAGCGCGTTCCTTGAGGCGGTACGCGCCGGGACACAGACGCCTATCGATGTTTACGACGCCGCTTCCTGGATGGCGATTACCGCTCTCAGCGAGCAGTCCATCGCTTTAGGCAGCGCTCCGCAGTATATACCCGATTTTACCAGAGGCAAGTGGATGAACAGGACGGACCTTCCCGACCTCAGATTCAGGCTGGATAAGCTGCCTGAGTAAATCGGAGCTCACAAATTATCAAATAAACCCGAATACGGGCGAGGTTTGCCGCCGTACGGAATATTTTCCCGTACGGCGGTTCTTTTTATGTCGAAGAAGGGCACTGTGATTGACAAATCTAATAAAATGTAGTATACTTGATTAAGTATATATAAAATACGAAAGCTATGCCGTTTTGCGGCGTGAAAGCTACCGAACGCGCCTGTATGACCGCTTTTGTTCGGGACAGGCACACACAGAAAGGCTTTTTTATGGCTGTAAAAGTTTTATCCGTTTTCGGCACCAGACCGGAAACAATAAAAATGGCTCCCCTTGTAAAGGAGCTTGAAAAAAGAAGCGAAATTGACAGCGTTGTCTGCGTCACCGGTCAGCACCGTCAGATGCTGGATCAGGTGCTTGAGGCGTTTGACATAAAACCGGACTATGACCTTAACATTATGCGACAGGGGCAGACCCTCAGCGATATAACCGTGCGGGTGCTGGAGGGTATGAACCGGGTTATCGCGGAGGCGGCGCCGGATATAGTTCTGGTGCACGGAGATACCTCCACCGCTTTTGCGGCGGCGCTTTCAGCTTTCTACAACAAAGTCCCCGTGGGACATGTGGAGGCGGGTCTGCGCACCTACAACAAATATTCCCCGTATCCCGAGGAGATCAACCGTCAGTTTATCGGCACGGTGGCGGATATGAATTTCGCCCCTACGGAAAACAGCAGGCAAAACCTCTTAAATGAGGGCAAAGATCCATCAACGATATATGTTACGGGCAACACCGCCATTGACGCCATGAAGCTTACCGTACGCAACGATTACTCCGACGAAATTACCGAATGGGCAAAGGGCAGCCGTCTTATTGTGCTGACCGCACACCGCAGGGAAAATATCGGAGACGCCATGCGCGGAATGTTCAGGGCAATACGCCGCATTTGCGAAAAGCACTCCGATGTCAAGGTGGTTTATCCCGTTCATCTCAATCCCGCTGTGGCAAGCGCTGCCGAAGAGGCTTTCGGCGACGCGGACAGAGTGCGGCTCGTAAAGCCCATGGAGGTCTTTGAATTTCACAATATTCTTGCCCGCTCCTATCTTATTCTCACCGACAGCGGCGGAATACAGGAGGAGGCTCCCTCTCTGCACAAACCCGTGGTAGTGCTGAGAGACACCACGGAACGTCCCGAGGGAGTTGCGGCGGGCACGCTGAAGCTTGCGGGCACCGACGAGAATGTTATTTTCTCCGTCATCGACTCCCTGCTTTGCGACAAAGCCGAATACGAAAAAATGGCAAGCGCCGTAAACCCTTACGGCGACGGCTTTGCTTCCGTAAGAATTGCGGACGCGATAATTAAAAAATTTGCTAAATAACCGACTGCACCGAAACAGCTAAAAGGAAGGCTAAAACATATGACCGGATGTGCAACTGTCTGTAAGAAAACAAAAAACTGGCTCACCGACGCGGTTCCCGCCGCCGTATTTGCTCTTCTGCTTTTGCAGCCCGTACTGGATGTTATTTCCTACTGGGCGGCGGAATTTAACTTTACCGCAGTAACGACTCTTGCAAGATTTGCAATGTTTGCGGCCGTTATGCTGTACGCTTTTATAATATCCGACAGAAAAAGGGTATATATTATATTTGCCGCCGTCCTGGGTGCTTACTGGATCGCCCATATGATAGCCTGTATAAAGTCCGCAGGCGGCTATGTTTCTCCTATGACGGATATGAACAATTTCCTGCGCACAGTTCATATGCCTCTTTTTGCCCTTGCCTTTATTACCTGCTTCAAGAAAAGCGACAAGGTGCCGAAATATGTGCAGATGGCATTTCTCGGCAATATGATAATTATGATGCATTTTCTCATTATTTCATATATGACCGGAACGCAGATATACACCTACGGCGCCAGCGGCGCGGGACTTATGGGCTGGGCAAGCGTTCACAATTCTCAAAGCGCCATCCTTGCCTTTGTAGTGCCCCTCATACTGCTTTATGTTTACAGAATGAAAAAACCCGCCGCGTTTTATTTTACCGCCCTTGTCTGCCTCGTCAATCTGTTCTTTGTCGGCACAAAGGTGGACTATTTCGCTATCCCGATTATAGGCTTTGCGATGCTGTTTTTCCTTATAGTTTCCAAGGAGAAAAATCCCGCTTATTACGCGACCCTGGGTGCTGTCGTTCTTGTTTGCCTTGCCTGCTACGGTACCTCTTTGGTCAACAGCAATGTGGACAAGCATTACACCAGTATGCAAACTAAGCAGCAGTATGTCAATACACTGGTGGAAGAAGGGCTTGCTTCTTCCGGCAGCGCTCTGCCCAGCCATATCGACAGGGAGACCTTCGATTCCCTTGACACCCGCACAAAGCACGAAATTGTAAGCATCTATGAGCTTTACGCGGGACCTATGGTACAGCGCTTCGGCTTTGAAAGAGTATTTGAAAAATACAATTACTCCCTTGTAGTAAGCGAAATTACCGCCGGAAGGCAGCAGAAACGTAATTTTGCGCAGATGGTATGGGAGGATTCCGATACCCTTACCAAATGCTTCGGCTATGAATATATAAGCCTGGTTATGGATTACAAGACCACGGACGAGAACGGTAACGAAACAGTTCAGCAGGCAATATATGACCTTGAAAACGACTTCCCCTCCGTGTTCTATTACAGCGGATACATCGGCTTTGCCCTGTATCTTGCCTTTATCGGATATTTTGCGCTGCTTATTATAGTCGGACTCATTACGCGCTTCAACAAGCTGTTTACCGTGGAAAGCGGTATGGTGGGAGTGACATTTCTTCTGGCGCTGGGCACCTCTCAATTTTCCGGAAACGTGCTTCGACGCCCCAACGCCTCTATTTATCTGTCTGTCATTATAGCATATATCTACTATCTCACCGTTATTCGTGAAAATGTTCGGCTGAGAGATATATTCTGTGTATTCTCCAAAAGCAGGAGAGAAAAGCTCCGTCAGGACTCTGCAAAGGCGCAGTAGCTTTCGGCTTTTCGGCACGGCTGAATATCGTTAAAGTCACGAAAGGATGACGCGTTATGTATACACTGAGTATCATTATTCCCGTATACAATGTTGAAAAATATCTCCCCGCCTGTCTTGAGTCCGTATACAGGGATCTTCCCGACGGCTGTCAGGTAATACTTGTGGATGACGGCACTCCCGACTCATCCGGCGCTCTGTGCGACAAAGCAAAGGAGCAGTACCCCCTTGTGACTACCGTTATTCATCAGGAAAATATGGGGCTGGGAGGGGCGCGCAATACGGGTATCGACGCGGCAAGCGGCGAGTATCTGCTGTTTGTGGACAGCGACGATACTTTGTGCGACGGCGCAGTAGGAAAAATAATTGACGCAATAAAGAAATTCGGCACCGATATGATTGCTTTTCCCATTCGCTCCGTTGCCGAGGACGGCTCCCTTATTTCAGTTGAGCGCGAGGCTGTACAAACCGGCAAGGTACTTGACCCCCATGCCGACAAAAGCCTTCTTACCGTTGCTCCCGCCGCGTGGAACAAGGTGTTTCGCGCTTCTCTTTTCAAAGAAAGCGGTATCAAATTCCCTCCCCGCGTTTGGTACGAGGATATACGTACCACACCGAAGCTTATGAGTCTTTGCAATTCCGCCGTCTTTCTTGAAGAGCCGCTTTATAATTATCTGCAGCGCTCAGGCTCCATAATGAACAATGCAAAGACAGACAGGAATATTGAAATTGTGGAGGCTCTTGAGGATCTTACCGACTGGTTTGCGAAAAACGGCAGGGACGAAGAATACCGCGACGAGCTTGAATTTCTGATTATTCTGCACGTTTATCTCACCGCTACCGTACGCGTTATACGGCAGGCGGGCTGCTCTCACCCCCTTATTGTACAGTTCCGCAGCTATACAAAAAATCATTGTACAAATATTTATAAGAATCCCTATGTAAAGGCTCTTCCCGCAAGGCGGCGTCTTGCGCTGAGGCTTGTGGATATGAAGCTTTATTCCGCCGTAAAGCTGCTGTTCAGGCTGAAAGAGCAATAATTGTCAGGAGATATATAATGTGTAAGCTCAGCATAATCATACCCGTATACAATGTTGAAAAATACCTTCCCGCCTGTCTTGAGTCCGTGGACCGCGCCGCGCAGGGCAGATGCGAAATACTGCTTATTGACGACGGTTCCACCGACAGTTCCGGAGCACTTTGCGAGGATTTTGCACACGGCAGGGATGATGTTAAAGTCATTCATCAGGAAAACGCCGGACTGGGAGGCGCACGCAATACGGGAATAGAAGCGGCCGGCGGAGAGTATCTGTTTTTCGTTGACAGCGACGACACGGTGACTGAGGACTCCGTTGACACGGTTCTGGAGAATATAAGCCTCTATAATCCGGATATGCTTTGTTTTTCCCTGCGCTGTATCAATGAAAGCGGGAAGGTCTTATACGAAGCAGGTCCCGATTTCCCCGCAGGCAAAATTTTTGATCCTAATGAAGACAGGTTTATTCTTACCCAGTCTCCCAACGCATGGAACAAAGTATTCCGCGCTTCCCTTTTCAAAGAAAGCGGAATACGCTTCCCCCCGAGATTATGGTATGAGGATCTGCACACAATTCCCAAGCTGTTGGCGCTCTGTCACAGCGTGGTTTACTGCCCGAAAATCCTTTACAACTATCTGTCACGAACCGGCTCTATAATGAACAGCTCAAAGGTGGACAGAAATATTGAAATAGTGGAAGCAATGGAGGATCTGCGTTCCTGGTTTTCGGAAAACGGACTGTTTGAAAAATATGCGGACGAGCTTGAGTATCTCACGGTTTCCCATGTTCTCTTAGACGCCTGCATACGCGTTATACGGCAGGCAGGAAGCTCACATCCCCTGGTGCGAAAGCTGAGAAGCTATGCTCTCGAAAAGTGTCCGGATCCGGACAAAAACAAGTATTGCCGAAAGATTAGCGGCAACCGTAAAATAGTATACCGTCTGCTGAAATCCGGCATGGTGCGCACGGTAGGGCTTGTTTTTAAGATTAAAAAATAGATTTCGTCTGTCTTACATAAGGCAGAGGCTATCCCTTGCTGCTTTTGCTGCAAAGTGAATATGAATACCGCCCGTGACCTATTGTCACGGGCGGTATTTTCATGTGGCAAAGCTGCAATATGCTGCCGTAAAGGGGAGCAATTATTGAGCAAAGAGCGTATCATCAGGAAAACAAAGATTGCAGCTATGCAATTGCATATCGTAATTTTACACAAATACTAAAAAGCTGACAAAAAAAGGGGGCGGTTGCAGTCTTGCAACACCATATTCCATTTTTTGACAGTAAATCTATTGACTTTTTGGTAAAATATGGTAAAATTATATAAAATCTACCAGTGAAAGGAAGAGATCTTATGGGAATTGACGTTCAGAGACTTAAAGACACGGTTGCGGCAAGAAACACCACGCTTGAAGCTGTGGCAATGATCCTCGGGATAGACAGAAGCACGCTGTACCGTAAGCTTAAGCGGGGAAAAGCAGGGCTGACCGTATATGACGCGCAAAAGATAGCCTCGTTTCTCGGGCTTTCTCTCGACGAGTCCCTGGCTATCTTCTGGAGACCGTAATGGCGCTTGGCTGTATAGGAGGGAGCGGCGAATGTGACGGCTGCGGAGCATGTATGCGCTCCCCCTCTTACCGATGCTCCTGCTGCGGCACCCCCATAAAAACGGGCTCTCTGTGCTACAAGTTTCGGGACAAAACCGTCTGCACCCGCTGTGTAATGCCCTATGACGGCGGCGGAGAATGCTGCGATGTCTGCGGGGAGGATGCGGGCAAATACGGGGAAAGTATGTTTGAAGCAGGCGGCACTCCCCTGTGTGCCCGTTGCCTTGAGAGAGCGAAAGCCGCGGCGGGGTATTTATAACGGAGTATTTATAAAGCCGCGAAAATATTCAGTACATAGATCTGTAAATCAAAAAGAAATAAACACTTATGAAAGGACTTTGCCATGGCAAACAAAACTATTGACGCCCTTGTTTTCTGCCCCTTTTATCTGAGGGAAGCAAGGCTTTCCATCACCTGCGAGGGCATAATCGGAGAAACCACAGTATCGAAATTTACCTCTCAGAAGCAAAAGGAGGAGCACGAATACAACTTCTGCACGGGTCATCATTGCGCCGGCTGCGGCGTGTACTCAGCCCTTATGCAGAACTATGTTCCCGCTCCGAAGGCAGTTTCTGCTCCGAGAATCAGGCACTGACAGATAACGCTTCGGGAACAGAAAAGCGGCGCGCCTGCGGTTTTCGCAGGCGCGCCCTTTTTTCTCAGTGCATTTCTATTTCGTCTCGCAGAATGTCTCCCACGCCGTTCATAATATAGGCCGGGCGGTAGGGGAACACCTTCATGGTCTCAAGGCTTGTGACTCCCGACAGCACAAGCACGGTGTCAAGCTCGCTTTCGATTCCTGCAATTATATCGGTGTCCATTCTGTCTCCGATTATGGCGGCGTCGGCGCGGTGCACGTCAAGGTGCTTCAGGGCGTGGCGCATAATAAGGGGATTGGGCTTGCCGATATAGTACGCCTCAACCCCCGTGGTAAGGGTGATGGGGGAGATCATGGCGCGGCAGGCGGGCATAATAAGTCCCGCGTCCGTAGGTCCCGTAAGGTCGGAGTTTGTACCGATAAGCTTTGCGCCGTTCTGCACAAGCTGTACCGCACGCTCGATCTTTTCATAGCTCAGGGATCTTGTTTCGCCGAACACCACATAGTCCGGGTTGTAATCGTTCATGGTAAAGCCCGCTTCGTAAAGGGCGTTCATCAGTCCCGGCTCGCCTATAACATAGGCGCTGCCTCCGGGGCACTGGGTTTTCAGAAACGAAGCGGTGGCAAGGGCGCTGGTGTAAAAATGGCTCTCGTCCACATCAAGCCCCATTCTTGCAAGCTTTGTGGAAAGCTCCTTTGGCGCTCGCTCACTGGAATTGGTCAGAAACAGGAATTTCTTGTTCTCTCTGTGCAGCCAATCCACAAACTCCGGAACTCCGGGAAGCAGGGTGCTTCCGTGATAGATGACGCCGTCCATGTCGATTATGAACGCTTGCTTTTCGTGAAGCGGCTTCAGTGATACTGTCATATGTAAGCTGTCCTTTCTGTTTTGCCGCGCTTGCGGGCATTTTTATGCTCAAATGGGGAGAGATGCCCCACGCAGCACCCCCGCGGCAATAAAAAACTTGATTTATTCGCAAAATAGTGGTACAATAAGATAATCGTGCCGAAGCAGACAGTAGTTTTCAGCACGGGAAATTACCTTTTGCCCATACCAGTATACAATATTTTTTTCGGCTTGTACATAGCAAAAACATAAAACTATGGAAAAAAACAACGCCCGGTTTCGTTGTATCTGACGACGATGTCGGGCGGGAGGGGCGGTGACTTCTTTGAAAAAACAGAATAAAGCACGCCAGGCTATGTCGGAGCTTTTATCCAAAAGAGATACGGGAAGCGCGGATATAAGGCGCTCTCCCCGAAGCATTTCGCCAAGTGCGGGCGGCGCTGATGTGCGGCGCGGCGCGCCTCAAAACACGCGAGGCGGCGACGCGGCGGTTTTGCGCACAGCGCGCACGCCGATGACGGCGCAACGAGCACCCGCGCAAGCCGCTAAAAGCGCGGCAAGTGCCAAGGCAGGGGCGGCGCCCGGAAGAGCTGACTCCACCCGAAACGCCGCAAGAACTGCGGCAAATGTGCAGAGAGCAGGTGCAAGTACTGCGGCAGGTGTGCGGAGATCGGGCACGAACGCCGTACCGGCGGCAAGGCGGCAGAATGCTGCCGTCAGCGCGGCAGGTAAGGTGCCTGCAAACGGCAGAGCTATAAAACGCGCTTCCCCCGCGACGGGAAAAGCGGGCAGGCTGCCTCAAAGAGCTTCGCAGAGCTTTGCGGTATCCTTTGCCCGATTCATTACGGCAACCGCGAACAGAGTCCGCAGAGCTGTCAAGGCTCACGCAAAAACGGTTATCAGCGTTGCCGCTGTTGCCGCTTTGGCAGTTTGTCTCTGCGTCGGTATTACGGCGGCGGTGAAGCTTTCAAATCGCAAAAAAGCCGAGCCCGTGCGTGCGGATATTGTGTTTGGGGCAGTCGCCCTCTCCGACGGCGGAAACGGCGGGCAGAATGAGGACGGCACAGGTGCCGAGGATAATGCGGTATCCGCTGTCAGCGTAAAAGCCGACGGCACCGAAAACAGTAGCGACGAATTTGCGGCGGCAAAGAGATATACCGTAAAATTCAGCTTTTACGAAAAGCCCCAGGTCATATGTACCACAGAATCGCGCACCGTGGGCGAGCTTGTCGGTCTTCTTGGCATCGAGCTTGACGAGAGCGAGCAGATGAGAGTCGACACCTCAAAGCTTATTGAGACGGACACCGATATTGCGGTTGACACGGTGACTCACGGCACCGCAAGCGCTGAGGTGAGCATTGACTATGAAACGAAATATGTGGACACGGACACCGTTCCCCGCGGCAGCACACGGGTGCAGCAGCAGGGAGTCGAGGGAGTTCGCACCGTTACCTACGATGTTACATATGTAAACGGCGTTGAGACCGAAAGGGTGGAAACGGGCGAGTATATCAGCCGTCAGCCTACTGACCAAATTGTTGCCCGCGGCGTGGGCGGCACCGTTACTTTAGGCGGCACGGTTTACAGCTACTCCTACTGCCTGGTGTGCGATTCCACAGTTTACACCGGAGGCGGAATTACCGCCTCGGGTCTGCCCGCAACGGAGCAGGTAATTGCCGTTGACCCCCGTGTAATACCCCTGGGAACCAAGGTATATATAGAGGGGATCGGCTACCGTATTGCCGCGGACACGGGCGGACTTATAAAGGGCAATTTCATTGATATATATTATGAAGAAAGCAATCCCAACTTTGCCGGCTACGGCAGACGCGACGTAAAAGTATATATTCTTGACTGATTTTTCCGAGGATTTATTTATGGACTTTCAAAAGCTTGAAAAGCTTATGGATCATTTCACCTCCTGGCGTATTCCCGGCTGTGCCTGTGCGGTTTATTACAGGCACAAACCGGTATTCAAGTATTCCTCCGGATACGCCGATGTGGAAAAGGGCGTAAAAATGGACTGCGACAGGCACAAGATGTTTATGTACTCCTGCTCGAAGCCCGTGACCTGTACGGCGGCGCTTATGCTGTGGGAGCAGGGGAAATTTCTCTTTACCGATTCCATAGGCGACTATATGCCCGCCTGGAAAAATGTCAGGGTGCGCGCAAAAGACGCCGACGGCGCCGATATTGCCGTTCCCGCCGAAAAAAGCATTACGGTGCGGGATCTGTTCACCATGACCTCGGGGCTTGACTACAGCACGAACGGAGAGGCTTTTCGCGCAGCACAGGAGAAATATTCTCCGCAGTGCTCTACCGTTGACATGATGAACGCCCTTGCCGGAGATCCCCTGTTTCGTCAGCCCGGCGGCGGCTGGTACTACGGTATGTCCCACGATGTGCTGGGCGCACTTGTGGAGGTCATTTCCGGTATGAGTCTTCGGGACTATGCGAAAAAATATATTTTCGATCCCTTGGGCATGGATGACACGGAATACTGCGACGGCACCATAAAGGAAAGCGACCGTGCGGCGACTCTTTACTGCTTCAGTGATGAAGAGGGCAAATATTTTCGCAACGGCGGTCAGCGAAACGATATGATTTTCGGCACCGAATATGCAAGCGGCGGCGCGGGGATAGCCTCCACCGTAACCGATATGGCGAAATTCGCGGAAATGCTTGCAAACGGAGGAAAGACTCCCGACGGAGAACGCATTATCGGCAGACGTACCATTGATCTTATGCGGCGCGACGCTCTGAGGGAGGATCAGAAGGCCGACTACTGGTTCCCCGGCTACGGCTACGGTCTGGGAGTCAGGACTCTTGTCGACCCTACGGCGGCGGGAGCAACCTCGGCCCCCGGTGAGTTCGGCTGGACGGGCGCCGCGGGAGCATATATGCTGGTTGACCCCGACAGTCAGGTGGCCCTCTATTACGCCCACCATATGCTGAACAATCAGGAGCCTTATACCGCACCAAGGCTTAGAAATACTCTGTACGCCTGTCTTGAGGACTGAAATACCGAGGACACGGTAAGATTTGCATACAGAAAGCATCCGCAGTTTGCCCAAGTGTTCTGAAGAACACTTGGGCAGTTTTATTCGCCTTGCGGCGAGTGATATTGCTGAAGCAGTTTTATTATGCTGCGCATAGTTTTATTGCCTGCGGCAGTTTAACGGGCGAATAAAATATCACTGAAACCGCAGGTTTCAATATCACGATTGCCGTCGGCAATCATATCACTCTTTGCGCAGCAAAGAATATCACTGCATAAAATCGCTACCCGAAAAAGAGTTTTTTCTCTTCTTCGGGTAGTTTTGGCTTATACCGTTACAAGCAGGAAATTTGTATGTCAAATTCCTATTAAGTTTTAGATAACTGTTCTCAGACCCCTGCTCATTCCTGCGGATGCTTCTGTTTTATTTATCTTTTTCGCCGCCGGTCTGTATGTTCTCTGCGGCGTCGGTTTTTTCCGGGATTTCGCCGCCGTTTTTGTATACGGCGAACATTATCCAGAACAACACTCCCGCAAGAGCCAAGGCGCAGCCGAGTCCTGTGTAAAACACCGCTATGAACACATCCGGCACAAGTCCCGATGAGCGCAGACATATGCCACCGCCCATCATTACAGCCATAATAATATATGCTTTCAAATCAAAGAAGTGCCACACGGGTCTGAACTCTTCTTTATAGCCCTTTATGCGCTTTGTATGCTTCATGCTCATTTTGAAAAACATAAATCCGAAGGCGCAGAATACCGCAAGGGAAATAAGAATATGCCAGAACCGCACCGGCGCTGTCTTTATATATGACACTATACCCAGTCTTGCCACGTTAAAGCCGGCTATAAGCCACACGCACCCGGCTACTGCCAGCAGTGTGCGCTTTTTTACATGGTAAAAGCGCCGCTTTTCCATAAAATCACCTTCAGTTTTTCGCGGTCTTTCTGAGAGCGAGAATAAGCAGAATAATTCCAGCGCCCCCAAGAATATGACCTATGCCTGCAATACCGGATATGGCGGCGGTGGCGCCGGAGGAAAGCGGCAAGTCAAGCACCTGGCATACGCCGCGCACCGCAAGCATTACTGCACTCAGGGGCACGCCTATATTATAAAGGCAGAGAAAAGCTCGGAAGGTCTTAAACTTTTTAAGGTCGTTATGCGCCGCAAACAGCGCCACAACGAGAAATACAAGCATACCGAGAATAAACAGATGGGGGTGTACCTTGCCGAGGGCGCACGCTTCCGTATATTCGTTGTACTTGGTAAATTCACGGTAAAACACGCCTCCCGCCATAGCGGCGATGGCATAGACAAGTGAAATGTTCAGATACTTTTTCATACTTTGCTTCCTTTCCTGTTTTCTGATTTTTATTTCTTTCTGCATTTTCCGTCCTCCTTTTTCATTGCCGTATATCCCATAAGCACCGCCCACACGTAAGCGCAGGTTTTGGGTATCATAAGCATTCCCACAAAGGGAACGGTATCGGCAAACAGCACGACAGGTATGTAGCAGGCAAAGCTTACGGCTATGGCAAGCCACATAAGCCCGAAGCTTTTATCCCGCCCGCCGCCTGCGGAACGCAAGAACAGCACAAGAATAATTGCGCCCAGCAGCACAAATGGGATATTGCGGTATATGCCCCATGAAAGCGGCGCGTCTGCCGCCGTCCATCTGTTCTGCGGCATAAGGCACAGAATAATCCTTGCGGCGGCAAGTACCCACACCGCTATACTCAGGGCTTTACCGTTTTCATTGTATCTGCACCGCCAGACATAGTACAAGAGCACATAAAACACTGTCATGGTCACCGAGGTTATCAGCTTTCCCGCGCCCAGTGCCGCGGTGTAGCTTTCAAGTCCCGAAGTACACAGAGCCACGGCTCTGGGCACAAGGTGAAAGGCGTCTCCCGCGCCCAGCGTCACCGCCATAATTCCGAACAGCAAATACTGCCGTCTGCCGGCCGACCCGGCTATCATAAGTATACCGACGGTTATGACGCCTATAAGATATACCGCGTCAAACAAGGTCTCAAAAATTGCCTGCATATGTATCCTCCGTATTTTTTCCCTCTTGAGCACCGTAAATGCTGCGGGAAATTATCTTGATAAGGCTGCCGCAGCTTTCCTCGCCTTTTACAAGGGATAGCAGTATGTTTTCAAATACAAAATCCACAAATTCCGCCTCGGACAGTCCCTCTCCGAAAGCGTCCGCTCTTACCGCTCCGTCGGAGCGCAGCGCCCGAAGAAGTCCGTCTTTTATATGGCGGTACCAATGTTCCATGGCATCTTTTGCCTCCGCCCGCTCCGAGCGGGCAAAGCCTACGGAGTGAGCCGTGAAAAACCCGGGATATTTTTCGGCGCCTTTTTGCAGTCGCCGGAAAATGCCGCCTACAAAATCAGTAAAGCTTTCACCGTCCATGCACTGTCCGTCCGTGTGGAATATATCCGTCCACACGCTTTCCACCGCCGCAAGCAGCAGCGCGTCCTTTGACGGGAAATAGTTATAAAGCGTGCCCAGCGCCACTCCGCAGTCCCGGGCGACTTCTCTCATATTTACGGCTTGCAGACCTTTTTCGGACACCGTAACGCGGCATACATGCATTATGGCTTCTCTTGATGTTGCGGCAGTATTCATGGCTACCTCCAAAATGAACAATGTCCATTATAGTCATAAAAGACCGTTTGTCAATATATCCGGCGCAAATTGTTATATATTTTTCTTATTCTGTTTTCCCCGGTCGGTTGACATACAACGGCTTGTGTGATATGATTTTTTTCGGGTTGAAAGATTTGTTTCGCGGACAACGGACAAAGCGCGCACGGCGGCTGCGGTGCTTATGAATGATTGCAAAGCCGAATTCCCCGCACGGGGAAATCAGTATATAAATTCAAATATTAAAATAACAGGAGGAAAATGAAAAATGTTGGAAGTCGGCATGAAAGCGCCTGATTTTACCTTAAAGGACAAGGACGGGAAGGAAGTTTCCCTTTCGGATTTTCTCGGCAAAAAGGTGGTTTTGTATTTTTATCCCAAGGACAACACCCCCGGCTGTACCCGTCAGGCCTGCGCATTTGCGGGTGCTTACGGTCAGTTTCAGGCAAAGGGCGTGGAGGTCATCGGCGTCAGCAAGGACAGCATAGCCTCTCATGTTAAGTTTGCGGAAAAATACAATCTTCCCTTTATTCTGCTGTCAGACCCGGAGCTTATTGCCATAAAGGCGTACGGTGTGTGGAAAGAAAAAAGTCTGCGCGGAAAAATCGGTCTCGGTGTGGTAAGAACTACCTTTATTATCGACGAAAATGGCAATATCGAAAAGATCATGCCCAAGGTAAAGCCGGACACCAACGCAGCAGAAATACTGGCGGAGCTGTGATTTGCGCCGTACTTACAAGACAAAGCACCGGGGAGTTTTTCCGTGGTATTCTTAACAGAGAACAGACAGTTGTATGTAATCGGAGGGCCTTTTGCCCTCCGATTGCTGTTTTTTGGCAGTTTTCACCGCCGTCGTGTAAGCAACACAAGAACAAATACCGGCTGAAAGCATGAAAGAACATCCGAGCAGAGCAGGATTTATAATCTGACCGAAACAGTAATATGTATGTGCAGCCTACCATTTACGATCGGGGCGGAGTTCATTCCAGCGGTATACGGCAGTCGCTCCCGGCATATGAAGCTGACACTCTCTGTAATACGGCTTTTTCCCAAAGTGCAGTTCACAGCACCACATCTGTTCAAAGCAGGTTCTGTACTGATATAAAAATTCCAGCGTACATTTGCCGCTGTTTACGGCGTCTGCAAGGTCTTTTGCATTCCAAAATTTCACCACGGTTTTCCTGAAGATATTCCGGGTATATACATATACTTCTACACCGTTTATATCTTCAATCTGAAAATCCGCCCGGGCGGCGGTTGTTCTGACGGTTTCGCCCGAACCGTTTGCTTCGTGCAGGGGTGTTACCCAGAAACCGTCCGGAAATTCAAAACAAAGTATGCCGTTTTTATACATAATTTTTTCGGCAATACAATCGTGCAGGATTACCGTTTTATCATGGCAATCGTCCGGGTCGTTATGCTTGAAAGTTGCGTCAAACATGGTTGATTTCCCCTTTCTTCAGATAACAATTGCAAATTCAAGCGGCAGTACGGAAAATCTGTTTTCCGTCAGGTACGCGCTTATTTTTATTATACAGGAAACGGACGCATAATTCAATTATATATCGCTTTATTCATACGCGGTGCGTATTTCATCTGCTAAGCAGATATCATATGGAAGATATATCTCCGTGACCGCAGAGAATGGATATTATTGTAAAAGCCTGATGCTGAATAAACCGTTAAATGATTCCTTGGCATCTTTTCACTTCGTTTATACAGTAATACTGCAAATCCGTAAACAAATCAATGCGAAGCATTGTATATCATCAACGGTAAACCGTTGCATATCATCAAAACGAAGTTTTGTATATCATCATTGCGAAAGAAAATACAGCCTACGGCTGATGATATGCGCCTGCGGCGATGATATACACGCTGCGCGTGATGATATGCCATTGCTTTCGCAATGGATAAAAAAATTCTCGTTCTTTAGAGTCGTACTCTAAAGGACAGTCGCTATGTAGGATGCGGTGTAGCCCGTG
>JBJDYY010000093.1:0-19300 GCA_051867715.1 Candidatus Avispirillum sp. | reverse complement strand
TTTGGATGTTCAATATGAAAATGACAAACTGGAGACAAAGTGCAATGCGGATGTGTGTAATTTGAATGCGGAATATGAGGGTTACTGGAAAGAAAAAGCGGATGAGTATGCGGAAAAGCTTAAGGATTATTACAGCGAGAATCAGAATGAGGAAATGATAGATGAGATAAACGCATCCCGGGAAGACTGGGAGGACTATTATGAAAAGCAAACGGCATTCTATTCGGACTATCTGGAGTTTGTATATTGCGGCGGCAGTGTTACTCCCATAGTTGCATCTGCTTACACAATGAATTTATGCAGAGACAGGGCAGAAGAGCTGTATCATATGTGTCTTAGTCTTTCCATTGAGGTTCGTCCGCTGTAAGGATGCGGTGTTCTTGATTTCTGCACATAAATAAAGCCTTGCGTGCGGTTTCTTTTTAAGCCGCTCGCAAGGCTTTTGATGTGCTGTTTTGTTTATGACTATTTACAGCTCGGTTACGCTGTCGCACTGTGTCAGCGTTTCTTTGTCGTGAGTGACAAGAAGGACGCATTTTCCTACGCAGGCGTCTTTTACGGTTTTCATGGCGATGTCGGCGAGGGCAGCGTCAAGCCCCGAAAACGGCTCGTCAAGGAGTAGAGTATCAAAGGGCGCCGCCAAAGCTCGGGCAAGGGAAACGCGCCTTTGCATTCCGCCGGAAAGACTGCGTGCCAAAGTGTCAAGCTCCGCGCCGAGTCCCAAAGCGGACAGGAAATGTGCGCCCAGTCCTTTTTCCCGCTCGGCAAGGGCGGCGTTTTTTTCGGCACTTAGCCACCCTAAGAGCCGCGCTTCCTGAAAGGAGAAGGAAATTATCCCCGCGCCTTCCACACTTCCGGAGTCGGGAGTTTCAAAACCTGCGATTATTCGCAGAAGCGTAGTTTTTCCGGCTCCCGAGGGGGCGGAAATTCCGTGCAGACCCTCACCGAAGCAGGCGCTGAAATCCGTCAGCACCTTTTTGTCGCCGTATGCTTTGCACAGTTTAGTCAGAGTAAGCATTTTCCGCTTCCTCCTTTCCCGAGCTCTCATAGGTGCCTTGCGAATATTTTTCGGTGACTTTTGTAAGCAGGCGTCCCAGAGCGTATTCAAGCAGCATACTGAGTATTATGACGGCGGCAGTCCAGGCGAACATGACCGGTGTTTCAAGGTACACCTTTGCTCCGTTAAGAGAGGCTCCTATGGAGCGGGCGGGGGTACACAGCACTTCCGCCGCAACTCCCGCTTTCCAAGCCATTCCCAGACTTGTGCGCAGTCCCTGCGCAAAGTAGGGAAGTATGCTCGGTATGTATATATATCTGAGCCGTTTTTTCGTCGGCAGGCGGAACACCTCGGCAACCTCGCACAGCTTTTTGTCTATCCCTCCCGCAGCCGCGGTTACCGATGACCAGACTACGGGAAGCACGATGAGGGAGGAAGTGAAAACCGGAATAGTGCCGCGGCTGAGCCATACAAATGCAAGAATTATAAAGGAAGCCACGGGAGTCGCCCGTATTACGGAAAGAGCGGGGGACAAAAGGGCTCGCGCCGTCTTTGAACACAGGGACAGGACTGCGGTGGCGATGCCGAGAACGGCGCCTGCCAGAAGTCCGGCGCATACGCGCAGAAGGCTTGTGGCGCAGGATATCCAGAAATCGGCTGTCGCCGCAAGGGAAAGGAGCGCTTTCCCGGCTGAAAGGGGAGAGGGAAGCAGCACTTCTTTGCCCACCAAAAAAGACGCAAGCGCCCATATTCCAAGCCAGAACGCCGTCACTCCTGCGGCTTTTGCAAGCTTCAGAAGCAATTTTTTCACGCCGTATCCCCCTTTTCGTTGGTTTTGATTTTTCTTTTAAGGCTCGCAAAGCCCTGCGATTAGGCAAGGCTTTGCGTTTTGTTTTTTTGTTTTCGGCTGCTGTCGGAATTTTTATTTCAGATAGAAGCTGTCCTCCGGCAGGGCGCCGCCCACAGATGAGGGATTGAAGCCGTACAGAACCTCATAGAAGCCCTTGAGACCGTTTGTCATTTCGTCGCCGGTGATGAATACTATGTGGCAGTTGGCCATTGCTGCCTTTGCAACGGGTGCGGCGGGGATTATGCCTGCGTCGGCTATAAGCTGAGCGGCGGTGTCAACATCCTCGGAGCAAAGCTTTACGCTTTCCTCGTACTCTTTAAGGAATGCCGCAAGCTCGTTTTCGTGGCTTTCTGCCCAGGTGTTGTTTACTATAATGCAGCCCATATACAGCGTGCCGCTGTCATTCTTCTTTGCGCACGCCTCGTCCCACAGCTCGTTGAGATCAAGGGCTACGCGAAGTCCCTCGGGAGCGTCCGCATTCTTCAGTGCCGCGGTTACCTTGGGCTCGGGAAGTATGGCAATGTCGGCTTTGCCTGTAACAAGGTCGGAAACTACCGCGTCGTGCTCGGCTTCGTATATAACCTCACATTCGATACCGTAGGCGTCAAGAATGTAGTTGAGGGCGTATTCGGGAACGGCGCCCTGTCCCGAGGAGTAGATAGTCTTTCCTGCAAGATCCTCGGCGGACTTTATGCTGTCTCCGTTTTCAAGAACATAGAGGACTCCGAGGGTGTTTACAGCCGCAACAGATACAGCTCCCTGAGTCTTTGCGTAAAGCACTGCCGCAAGGTTGGTGGGAACTGCCGCAATCTCAAAGTTACCCTGAATTATGTCGCCGGTAAACTCGTCGGCGGAGGATGCTACGGTGAACTGATAGTTCAGGTCTGCGTCTCCATTGTTGGTGTCGCTGATAAGCTTTGCCATACCCATGCCCGTAGGTCCTTTAAGAGTGAACACTCTGACCGGGTCATCGGACAGAGTAATCTTTTCGGGAACGCTTGAGGATTCGTCCGTTACCGGGTCGGTGACCTCAGGGGTGGTGTCAGTTTCACCGGCGGTCTTGCCGCAGGAAGCGAATACTGCCGTGCACATAATAAGCGCCAGCAGCAGGGCGATAAATTTTTTCATTTTTGTATCTCCTTTTTAATAAAATAAACTGATTTAAGGGCGTTAGACTTCTTTTATATAAAGTGTTCTTCCGCGCCGCTCAATTAGTCCCTCCGCCTCAAGGCTGTCAAGGGAGCGGTAAAGGGAAGCTCTGCTGATACCCAGCATCTGCGCAAGCTTTATGTAGCTCACCTCTGTGCTTACGGCTCCGTCGGCGCTTCTCTCAAGCCCCGAAAGATAGGCTGACAGCTTTGCTTCGGCGCTTCCCGCCGTAAAAGCCGTGATCTTTCTGTTCAGAAACGAGATGCGCTCTGACAGAAAGCTTATATACGCCACGGCACAGTTCTGTTCTTCTCTTATAAGCGTCATAAGGACATCTTTCGGAAGAGTTACTACCCGACAGCCGCCCACGCTTTTTACCGCGGTGCGGTGCGTCTCTCCCTTTGCAAACAGGGAAGCCGCGCCGAAGGAGTCGCCCTCGGAAAGACTGCGGAGTACGGCACATCTTGAGCCTTCTCCCGACACTATCTGCGCCCGTCCTTCGGCGATTACGGGAAGTCCCGGAGAGCCACCCGCCCGAAGTACGGTCTCGCCGTCGCCGTAGGTCTGCTCGCCGGCGGAGGATATAATATGATATTTTTTATCGAGGGCGGCAAAGTCGCCGCCTTCAAAAATGAAAAGCGACTTCAGCGCTTCTTCTTTTGTCACATTACTCCCGCCTTTCCGTACGGCTGCCGCATTGGTGTTGAAATTGTCTCAAATGAGACAATCATATTATAGCATATACTTTGCGTATGTCAAGCGCAGAGAGAAAAATATTTACTTAATTTACCGTGAAAATATTCCTATATACTTGAATTTATCCTTGCAATGTACTAAAATATACTTGAAATTCAATCACGACGCTGCGGCGTCTTTGCGGTGCGGACAAAGAGCGGTTTTTATACTGCGGTGCGCGCTGCGGAAAGGCATGGTATATTTATGACACTTCTTGTACTTGCGGCAGGCATGGGAAGCCGTTACGGCGGTCTCAAGCAGATCGACCCCTTTACTAAGGACGGGGAATTCATTATAGATTTTTCCGTATATGACGCGCTGCAGGCCGGCTTTGACCGCGTGGTATTTATTATTAAGGAGCAGAATTACGAGGACTTCCGCGAGACTATCGGCAAGCGTCTTGAGGGCAAGGTCAAGGTGGAATACGCTTTCCAGAAGATGGACGCTCTCGTTCCCGCTGACAAGATTCCCGCAGAGAGAGTAAAGCCCTGGGGCACCACCCACGCTGTGCTTTGTGCGGCTGATGTTGTGGGAGACGACTCCTTTGCCGTTATCAACGCCGACGATTTCTACGGCAGAGACGCTTATATGAAGGCGGCGGAGTTTTTGAGAGAGGCTGAAAAGTCCGACAAAAACGAGTACGCCATGATAGGTTATGTTCTCGGCAACACCCTGACCGACAACGGCAGCGTTGCGAGAGGCGTTTGCGAGACTAAAGACGGCTATCTTGACAAGATAGTTGAGAGAACGAAGATATTCAAGACTTCCACAGGCGGGCGCTTTGAGGACGAAAACGGCAACACCGTTGACCTTACTCCCGACACCGTGGTTTCCATGAACTTCTGGTGCTTTACCTCCTCTATTTTCAAAGGTGCTGAAAAGCAGTTTGAGAAGTTTATTAACGATACCGACCGTGAGCCGCTGAAGAGCGAGTGCTTCCTGCCCAATGTTGTGGGCGAGCTGAAGACTGAGGGTTACTGCACCGTTAAGGTCATTGAAACAAGCGCAAAGTGGTACGGCGTTACCTATGCCGACGATAAGCCTGCGGTAGTTGCGCGCATCGGCGAGATGATAGCAGACGGCACCTATCCCGAGGGACTCTGGAAGTAATTTTCAGCGCGGTTTATATTCGGATTATTCGGCACAGTTTTATCTTATAACATTTTCGGAGGGCATATGGCTATACTTATAACCGGCGGTACCGGCTTTATCGGCTCACACACCGTTGTGGAGCTTCTGAACGCAGGACGGGATGTTGTTATTATTGACAATCTTTCCAACAGTAAGAAATGCGTGCTTGACCGCATTGAAACCATTACGGGCAAGCGCCCCAAGTTTTATGAGGCGGATCTCTGCGACCTTGCGGCGTCTGAGCAGGTATTCAAGGAAAATAAATTCGATTCCGTTATTCATTTTGCGGGTCTTAAGGCGGTGGGCGAGTCTGTTGCAAAGCCGCTGGAATACTACCGAAACAATCTGGACAGCACCTTTAATCTCTGCCTGCTTATGAGAAAGTACGGCGTGAAGAAGATTGTGTTCTCCTCCTCCGCTACCGTTTACGGTCTGCCTAAGAGCGTGCCGATTACCGAGGATTTCCCCCTGTCCACCACTAACCCCTACGGCGAAACAAAGCTTATGATTGAGCGTATCCTTGGAGATCTGTGCCATGCAGACCCTGAGCTTACGGTTGCAATTCTGCGTTACTTTAACCCTATCGGCGCGCACAAGTCCGGACTTATCGGCGAGGATCCCCAGGGAATCCCCAACAATCTGCTGCCCTATGTTTCAAAGGTTGCTGCGGGCAAGCTGGAATGTCTCACCGTTCACGGCGACGATTACGACACTCCCGACGGAACAGGCGTGCGAGACTATATCCATGTGGTGGATCTGGCGCTTGCTCATCTTAAGGCACTTGACTGGACGGACACTCATAAGGGTATTGATTACTTCAATGTGGGCACCGGCAACGGCTACTCCGTGCTTGAAATAGTAAAGGCTTACGAGGACGCAAGCGGCAAAAAGGTCAACTATAAGATAGGACCCCGCCGCCCCGGCGATATTGCAGAGTGCTACGCAAATCCCGAAAAGGCTTACAGAGAGCTTAACTGGAAAGCCGAGCGGGGAATCCGCGAGATGTGCGAGGATCTTGCCCGTTGGCAGGAGAATAATCCCGACGGCTATCCGGACTGAGCTAAAACGCAAATATTTTTATCAGCCTTCCTTTCGGGGAAGGCTGAATTTTCAAAAAGCAAAAAGAAAGGGCAAAATGCCGGTCTCTCTGCACAGAGCGGCTGCGGCAGCACGGTATATTTACAGTAAGGAGAATTTCAAATGATAATTAAAGAGCCTTTCGGCATTTCTCCCTCCGGCAGCGAGGTTTACGCATACACTCTGGAAAACGACAGCGGTGTCAGCGCGCGCATAACGAATTTCGGCGGCACTGTTATAAATCTGTGGGTACAGGGTCGTGACGGACAGCGGCGCGATGTAGTCTGCGGCTTTGACAGCCTTGATGGCTATCTCACCGCCGGCGGATATCAGGGCGCCGTAATCGGCAGAGTCACAAACCGGATTTCTCACTCCGCCTTTACCCTTGACGGAAAGCGCTATGAGCTTTACCCCAACTGCGGTACCTTTACCGCTCACGGCGGAAAAATCGGCTTTAACAAGCGGGTATGGGGAGCGGCGTGTGAGGACGGCGACGAGCCCGAGCTGGTGCTGACCTATGTCAGTCCCGATATGGAGGAGGGCTATCCCGGCACGCTTACAGTAAGAGTTACATACAAGCTGCTTCGCCGCGGTGCGCTCAGTATTTCTTACGAGGCTGTCACCGACAAAAAAACCATCATCAATCTGACAAACCATTCATATTTTAATCTTGAGGGCTGCGGCAGCGGCAGTATTGCCGACCATGTAATGTGGATTGACGCGGACGCCATGAACGAGCAGGACTTTGATATTATCCCAACGGGGAAAATACTGAACATAAAGGGCGGCGTTTACGATTTTACGAGCCCGAAGGCTGTGGGCAGGGATTTTGACGGCGACGAGGATATGAAAAAGCAGTGCGGCGGCTATGACAATAACTTTATTTTTAACGCGTATGACGGAACACTGAAAAAGCGCTGTACACTGGAGGCTCCCGTTTCCGGCATCAAAATGACGGTGTATACGGATCAGCCCTGCGTCGGTGTTTACACCGCCAATATGCTGGATCCCGACGATGTGCCTTTTAAGGGCGGTGCAAAGCAGATACCGCGCAGCGCGGTTTGCTTTGAAACGCAGAAAATGCCCGATGCAATAAACAATCCCGACTTTACCTCAACGGTGTTGGAGCCCGGCGATTGCTATGTTCACAATACCGTGTTTGCTTTCGATTGCTGAAAAATACACGAAGAGACTGTTTTCACAAAAGTCCGGAGCTTTCCGGACTTTTGTAAAGTGTAGAGGACTTTGCTATACGAAGATTTACTATTGACAGACTGTTAACAATTTATTATAATATAAAAGGTTTTATGACAAAACACGACATTGCGACAATATTATGTTTTGAAAGGATACTGTCTGATGGCTAAATACCACGTTCTGTATAACCCCCTCGCCGGTAACGGCGCCTGCACCGAAAAAGTGCGCGAGCTTCGCGATATTCTCTCCGGAGACGAGCTTGAATACTGCGATATGACGAAAATATCCGATTACGGCGAGTTCTTCGCCTCGGTTCCTGCTGAGGACAGAGTCCTTGTGGCGGGCGGAGACGGCACTCTCAACCGCTTTGTGAACGATACCCTCGGACTTGAATACGGACGGGATATTTACTATTTCGCCGCAGGCAGCGGAAACGATTTCCTCCACGATCTGGAGCTTTCCGAAAAAGACAACAAGGTTGTTGTTATAAATAAGTACATAACTAATCTTCCCGTTGTTACGGTGAACGGCAAGAAGTACAAGTTTATCAACGGCATCGGCTACGGTATCGACGGCTACTGCTGCGAGGTGGGCGACGCCATGAGAGCTGCCGGAAAAACAAATATCAACTATACGGCTATCGCCATAAAAGGACTGCTTGGTAAATACAAGAGGGTCAACGCTTCCGTTACCGTTGACGGTGTTACAAAAGAATACAAAAAGGTGTGGCTCGTTCCTACAATGAACGGTCGTTTCTACGGCGGCGGTATGATACCCACCCCCGAGCAGGACAGGCTTGACGGCGAGGGATATGTTACCACTATGACAATGTTCGGACAGAACAAGCTGAAAACTCTGATAGTGTTCCCCTCCATTTTCAAAGGCAAGCATGTGGAGCATACTGAAATGGTGGAAATCAGGCGGGGTCATAAGGTAAAAGTTACTTTTGACACTCCTACTGCGCTTCAGATAGACGGCGAGACAATACTGGGCGTTACGGAATACGAAGTGGATTCAAGTGCCGAGGCGCGCAGCCTTAACAGCTTTGCAGAGCGCGCAGAAGCGTAATTTCGGAATTTTTATCATGATACAGAAAAAAGCCCCGAGGGGCTTTTTTCATTTTACTCAGTTTCAGTTTCCGCCTGAACAGCCGCATTTCGGAGGGGGAGGGGTGCGGTCATCACGGCAGCTTGCCAAAGTACCCACCGAGGGAGGGCAGAACTCGTTTATGGGAAACGCCATTGCGCGGAATACCTTGCAGGGATCGTTGTCCTTTGCTTCCACGCACTCTTTTTCGGGAACGCAGTATTCAACCGCATTTACAAGGTACTGAGCGGGACGCTCTATACGCACTACGGAAAAGATTCCGAGGGTTACTACAAGTCTGTCGCCGTCCGTATCAGTAAGCTGACCGCTGTTTACCGTACACGCAACGCCGTCGGGAATATCGCAGCAGGAACAGCAGCAACAGCAGGTGCAGCAGCATTTCGATTCCTCGGGAGATACCACCTTGGAAGCAAGGATTATGGGGTCTACGGTCTCAACTACCGCAATGGGCAGATTTGTGCTCTTTTTACAGCTTGTGCGGTCGTTGGGCGGGCAGAAGCCGGAGCAGCCCGTCTCGCTCTTGAACACGGAAACATTGCCCTCGCTGCCGAAAAGTATAACCTTTTTCTCAACGGCGGCAATTCCCTCGATTTCCTCAATGTGTCCGGGGCAGACGCACACCTCGCAGATGATACGGACATACATTTTTATCGAAAGCTGATAAAAGCCGCGGTTAAAGGGAACCGGGTCTATATCTATATACGCCCATACTATTCTTGCGCTTTTGGCACGGACAGCCGCTCCGCGCTCCACCAGCTCCTGACCGCAGCCGGTCAGAAAGACGGGAACGTTTTCAAAGCAATCCTTGTCGCGGCAGGAATCAAGTACGCGGTATGTATCTATACATACCATGTCTCTTGCGGGCATATGACACCTGTTTTCAGTCATATTTTATGATCATTCCTTTCTTTGCATCGGTCACCGCGTCAAAGTCCCCGCCGGCGACCGTCTTTGTTTTTGCAAAAAAGCATACGGAGCTATGCCTTTCGCTACCATAATATGTAGGCTCGGCGGTTTTGACATTGCGGGCAGGGAATAAATGCGTTTTTTTGAATTATACGGTAACTGCAAGCGGTAATCTGCGGAGATTTGTCGAAATAAGTTTTGATTTGTCGAACAATTTTATGTATAAGGTATTGAAATAATTTACAGAATATGTTAAAATCATATCGGTACACAGTGATAATCCTTTGTTAGTGGTTTTCAACCGTTTGCGGGCGTCACTGTATTTTTTTACCGAAGTACATCACAACGGTATTCAAAAATACAAAGTTATGCTTTGTGCGGCGTTGACCGCAGTATCGTAACGGATTATATTTTCGGCTTTTGGACTTGTGCTTCCGATGCCGTATAATATAAAATTTACTGATTTGGGAAAGGACTTTTCAAATGAAAAAAATTCTGGCAATAATTACGGCAATATGTTTGCTTATCCCCGTATTTGCGGGGTGCACCGTCAATAAAATCGTTAACGGTGTCGACAGCGCCGACAGCGCCGCCTCCGCAGGCACGGAGGGTGAAAAGAAAAACAGTCTGAAAACTGTTGAATATTCGCCGGAGTGGGAGTATCTTGATTTTAACTATGCCAGGGAAACGGTTGCTCAGAAGGATGTAACTCTGAGTATTGAAATTCCCGACAAATGGGTAGCCGAGGAGGAGAAGGCAAACTGCGCTACCTATGTTGAATGGGACGCAGATGTTTCTCAGTATATGCGGCGCCTCACCTTACATGAGCTGTTTAAGGTGTCATCGGATTTTGTAATGGATAAGGATGTTCATAAGAAGAATACGGCTGCTTACAATTCTGAAACCTTTGAGGAATGGGATGTTGAGACCGGAAAAACCGGCGGCGGATATGATTTCGTGGTTTATAAAAATCCCTCGGCAGACAGCTTCAGGTACAGCTATTATATCCGTATTTCCGATGAATATATTTTCAGACTTGAATATGTCGGTAAAAAAGACGGTATCAGCGACGCGCAGAAAAGCCTTGACAGCATAAAAGTAAGTATCAAGAATAAAGAGAATACAAGCGGCATTGATGAGAAAATGAATATCAGAGCTTATATGAAGTACTTTGTCGGATACTTTCATGAGCCTTACAAGACGGGTGACGATATTTCGAAAATAAATGTTCTGAACCTGTGTTTCCTGTATGCGCTGTATGATGCAGAAAGCTTTGATTTTGTAAAAATTGATAAAGATACTCAGGTTATGACAATCGAGGGCGAGGGACTCAGAAAAATCGCAAAAAATCTGATCTCAGACGGTGTGGATCTGTCAAAATACAGTTTTGACAGATACGATGCCGATAAGGATTTGTATACGGTAGCTTACGCCAAAGACTATTGGGGTGAGGATAAATACACTCTTGATACTGAAAAAGAATTGGTTATAACCGAGACCGACAGCACTTTAACGGTTACGGCGGATGTGCAGTACGTTCCGAATCTCGGCTCGGTGGAAAGCGTGAGAACGCTTCAGTATACTTTCGACAAAGTGGTAAGCGATGGCGTGGAGTTCTACCGGATAAACAGTATAAAAGAGGTTAAATGATCAAATATTTCAAATAAAGCGGGGAGACCGATAGGTCTCCCCGCTTTTCGGCATATAGATGATTATTCTACATAGTTGAGAGGGTTAGCCCAGGTGCCCTCGTTATAAGCATTTGCATTGTTGTAGGTGAAAGAGGTGCCCCTCTTATGAGCAAAGTGCAGGTGATAGCCTGTGGAGTTTCCGCTTGTGCCGACACGTCCTATCGTATCGCCTTTGCTTACGGTTTTACCGACATATACATAGCTTGAGGGATACTCGTTCATATGCATATAGATAGTCAGTCCGTCGCTGTGCTGAACGTAAACGCAGTGTCCCATAGAAGCCCATGCGGCAGGACAGCTGTTATAGTTCTGCACATATATAACCTTACCGGCCTTAGCGGCCTTAATAGGGGTATACTGAGTGGCGGCAAAGTCTACTCCCAAATGGCCGGAGCTGTAGCTCTGTGTGACATTTACATAGGAATCAAGAGGACAGCGAAGACCGGTTATTTTTACCAGGTTCCAAAGCTGGTTATTGGCGCCGGTGGCGGCTGCCCAGTACACATTTGCTCCGTCGCCGGTGCCGCCTGCGGTCAGGTAGCGTCCGGAATAGTTTGTCAGACGGATCTTGTAGTAGCTGCCGGAAGCCTCAAAGGTGACAGCGGCGTCGGTCTCGTTACCGCTGACAGGGTATACGTCGCAGTTCCAGTTGGTGCCGGAGCGGTATGCATTAAGACCGAAACCGGGGCTGAGAAAAGACTTTACATACACGCCGGAGCCCAGAGAAGAAATGCTCCATCTCTGCTCAGCGGAGCCGCTGTCGCTCCACAGGGTGACATTCTGGTTGTTGTAAAGAGAGGAGATGCTATCTCCGTAGATATTGAGACACTTGTTTGCGCTTACGCTTACGATTTTGTAAACTGCCATTTTTATTTCTCCTTTTAATTAAATAGTATTTTGGTTTTGTCGGAATATTTCCCGTAGGATTGTATTGGGATTTGAAAGTATCAAGGGATACTTATAACAGGCTTTGTGAGGAGGAGCCCGCTCCTTTTTCATATCTGAATTAAACATCTGCAATTATATAGTCGCCGTAGTTTTCAGCCAGCAGGATAAATCCGCCGAGAACGGCGCGGACGGCTTCAAGCAGGGTGCCGTCCTCCTGCACAGGCTCAAATTCCACGGTTACATCGGCGCTTGAAAAGGAGCTTTCATATCTTTTCAGCCTGCCTTCGCTGTGGGCTCTTTGCAGGTATTCGTCCAGAGTATAGCAAAGCACCGATACAGCCGAACACAGAATGTCCTCGCCGCTTTGCGCAAAGCCCGTGTGCCCCGTGCACTGAAAAATATAGGAGTCCCGATACTGCCCGAAGCTTACGCGGGTCACAGCGCCGCCCCCCTTGCCTCATTGTCTTTTATGCGGCGCAGTATTTCATCGCGGCCTTCAAACTCCATCATTTCAAGGCAAAGCTGTGCGCTTTCGCTGTTTTCGGGAGCGAATATGCCCATTTTGTAGAGCTCGCAGGCCAGCTCGTTCATTGACGCTCTTGAAAAGGCGGATTTTTTATGTGCGCGCACCTTTATGTCAAACACCGGCTCGCCGCCGTATTGCGTGGAAAGATCCTCAGTGCCGCAGTATATGAATTCCTCGCCTCCCGCTTCTCCCGTAATTCTGAAACAGCGGGGAACGGTGTAGAACTGCCTTACCAGTTTTATTACGGTAGCGCATATATCCTCAAAGGTGCGGTATGAGGAGGACAGAATGTCGCGGGAGGTCTTGCTTCCCGCCTCCTGAAGCGCCTCGATTGCCGCCGCCGCGGTAACGCCGCCGCTGACGGTTCCCTGTGAGAAATCGCGGTTGCCGCTTGTCTCTTTAAGCTCGTCGATCTTGTTGTTCAGTATGGCCACATATGTGTCGGAAAGATGGGGCAGCTCAATTGGCATTATGGAGGAGGACGGGTCGCCGGAGCCCATATAGTGAACAAAGGGACGGCGCCAATCGGCAAATTCCTCCTCGTTCAGGCTTCCGTCGGAGCGCACGAAGAAGCGGCGGGTCGCCGCCATACGGGCGTTTCGTACCACCGAATCTCCAAGGGCGTCTATCTGCGCCTGAGTGCCTTTCATGGCGTCAATAACTCCGAAGCCGCAGGGGGAGCCCTGTACGGGGTACATCCTGTCTATAAAGAAGGGGTACATTCCGTGGTCGTAGAAGCCGCGTTCCTTGCAGTCTTCGTCGTTTTCCGAGGCGTACAGCAGGACTCCGTTGCAGAATTTGGCAAAATGGAGTACGGTGCGCCCGCCGTTTTGCTTTTTGTAGTACCAGTCCACCACACAGGATTTGTCCGAGGTGTCCACGGCATCGTCGTATATATATTTCGATGTATCGAAGCCGGGTGAGGACAGGGAGTCTGCAAGGTCGGGGTACTTATCCGCCAGCACGGAATTGTCGCACAGCTCCACATGGAAAATGTTCTTTGAGTGCTGCAAATCGGAGACTCCCGGTTCCCAGAAGAGGTTAAGTATGTCCACGCGCCTCACATCCACATTTCCCGCGCCGCCGTCAAGGGCACAGTTCCAGAAAACGCCGTAGCAGGCGGTGCCGCTTTTCAGCTTGTCGTACCAGCAGTCGGAATAGGTGGCGTCAAAGCGGTTTTGCTCCAGTATGACGGGAACAACCTCCGTCAGCAGCCTTGCGGCGTCTCTGTCGCTTTCCTCTCTCGCAAGGCAGGTCACATCGGGCAGACTGTCCATGGCGTCGGCGTGCTTGTTGATAACTGAGTTGAACAGCCATGCCGACGGTACGCAGTCCCCGTCACTTTTTCCGTAATGGCGCATACGCCACCACTCTTCGTTTTCGATAATTCGCGCTTCAAGTGATGCCTTGCCGGCCTTGTATTTTTGAAGTATTTCGTACGCTTCCCGTACGCTGTCCTCATTTACGGCAAGGGATTTGCGGCGCTTCATGCTTTTAGATGAGATGTTCATTTTTTTTTTTGCAGTTTTGCTTCCTTTCATTTGTTTTTTATCAGTAGGAATATTTGGGGTATCTTTTTTCACTGTGCAAAAGCTCCAGCGGGTCTGCCGCGCACAGAGAGGCAGGCTTTGATGTATCGGTGGGCCTCATGGGTCGGGACATACAGAAGTATCGGAAACTGTCCGCAAAGTGATCCTCCTGGGATGTGTCAAGATCCTCAGGGTCTGTATCGCTGTAAGTCAGCAGGGGCAGGGTACGGATTGCGTCGCGGCAGGTGTTGAAAAAATACACCATAGGGCGTCCGCTGCTGTCAAAATTCAGACGGTAGTGACATTGCATCCAACCGGGCAGTCTTTTGTTGTCGCCTTTCTGGAAAAATACAAAGTGGCGGTCGGCGGCTTCGATAATTGCCTCTCCTCTGGAGGCGTCCCATATGGAGGGGTCTGCTACGCCCAGTATATGTTTTCCCGCAAGCCATCTGTGCTCCGTTTCTATTCTCCGTATCTCAGAAAAAATACGGTCGGGGTCCCATTTTACGCCCTCGTTGGGCTGACCGGTGCAGCCGTAAAGCTGAAGTATGAGATACGCTCTGCCTTCTCCGTCCACTGCCCACCAGTCGCAGGAAAAAGGCTTTGAGTAGCCGAAATCGAAGCTGCGGTAAACCGTCCAGTGGCGGGGCACTTCAAAGGGGTCGATAACATGGGTGCCGATGCGGTCGGCGTAATGCTCCGGCACATCTGCAAATTCCTCGAAAAACTGCCCCTCAAAAATGTTCCAGTCGCCGTCAAGCCACGCCTTCCTCAGTTTTTGCGGCAGGGCGCGTAGCTTATTTACATAGTCGGGGTCGCTTTCCATCAGCGCCTTGTTGTCGGTGACGAGGGAGCGTATAAAGGAATAATCCTCGGCACACTCTCCGCTTTTATACACCTTGTCTATAAACAGGCGCTTTACCCAGCCGTGACCTCTGCCGCCGGGGTTGCAGGTCAGATATATGCGTTTGGGAAATTTGTTTGTGCCGCGTACGCAGGCCTTCATACGGTCGTACATTTCCTCCGTGAACTGGGTCGCTTCGTCGATAAACATTACATCGTATTCAGTGCCCTGGAATTTGTCCAGATCTGCTGTGCTTCTGCAATACAGGAAGTTTATAACGGAGCTGTTTTCAAAGGACATCTCCCGCTTTGACTCGGTATACACGGCAACTCCCGCGGCTGCTGTCTGCATGGGCAGTATGTGGTTTTGCCGAAGCTCGCCGTAGGTGCGCCGCACGATTGCAATGCGTATGCCCGGGTATTTGAGGCACATCATCAGCGCCTTGACTCTCACCGCCCAGCTTTTACCGCCGCCTCTTGCGCCGCCGAAGGCGACATATTTGTGTGTGTCCCTGAAAAATTCCTCCTGACGGGGTGACGGCGAGGGAATTGGGAAGTCCGCCATAGCTTTTTACTGCGCCCACTGCTCGCTGTCGCCGGTAAATCTGACGGTCAACTGCTTTTGATTTGCTGTGCTGCCGTATTCTTTCAGCAACGCGGACAGCTCCTTTGCGGCGGCGCAAAGCTCACGGAGCTGTTTAATTCTAACGGAGTCAAGCTCTCCGTCATCGTTTTCCATATTTTTTGAAAGGCTTGAAATTTCGTCGGTTACTTTTTCAAGAGCCTTTCGGACTTTTGCTTTTTTGCTTTGAGTCAAGCGTCACACTCCTTTCTCCGAATTGATAATAGCAGAGACGCTGTTTATTTTCTCCCCTCGTATGTTGGACATTTCCCGGCTTTCGGAATAAACTGTAATGAGCTGTACCGTAGGCAAGACAAGGGAGAAAGGAAAACAGGACAGATAAAAATTATGATGTGTATTGCTTCCATGAAAAATATGACCGACGCTCACCGCGCGATCCGCGCTCTGTCAGGGGCGGGGGTGAATGCGGAAATCGTCGGCCTTGACCCCAATATGACCAAGCACGGCTGCGCGTACGGCGTAAGCTTCGCCTGCAACGAAAAAGAGGAGGCGCGGCGCCTTCTTACTTCAAGACGGATAAACTACGGCGAGCTGCTGGGGGGCTGAAAAAAGCGGGCGGCATTTCGCCGCCCGCTTTTTGTAATTGCTCGCCTGTCCTGCGGTGTCCGCGGATACCGCTTATGAATATACAGAAAGGCAATCGGTATAAAAATAAAATATGATATATCTTGACAACGCGGCTACCACCTTTCCGAAACCGCCGGAGGTGACGAATGCCGCATGTGAATGTATGAGAAAGTGGTGCGGAAACCCCGGCAGGGGCAGCCACAGGCTGGCAATCCGGGCGTCGCAGGCGCTTTTTGATTGCAGGGAAGAGGCGGCGGCTCTTTTCGGACTTGAAAACAGCGACAATGTTGTAATTACCTCTAACGCCACCTATGCACTGAACGCGGCAATTTTCGGCCTTGTGGGGGAGGGGGATCATGTTATAATCTCCGACCTTGAGCATAACAGTGTGCTCCGCCCCGTGGAATTCCTCCGACGGAGCCGAGGTGTGCAATACGATATATTCTCCACCGGAGGCGACCCCTGCGCCTCTGTGAGAAAGCTTATACGTCCCAATACAAGGGCGCTTATATGCACTCATTCCTCCAATATAATCAACCGCCGTCTGCCTGCGGAGGAGCTGGGACTTCTGTGCCGCCGCGCCGGAATACTGTTTATTCTCGACGCCTCTCAAAGCGCGGGCAGCGTTGACATCAATATGAAAAGGGACGGTATTTCCGCCCTGTGCTGTGCCGGTCACAAGGGGTTATTGGGACCGCAGGGCTCGGGACTTGCTCTCTTTGCCGACGGGATACTTCCCGCGCCATTTGCATACGGGGGAAGCGGAATAAACTCCCTTGATATTGATATGCCCGAATTTCTGCCCGACAGGCTTGAGGCGGGTACAATGGCTACCCCAGCCGCCGCAGGACTTACGGAGGGTATAAAATATGTGCGTCGGCGCGGAGCAGACGCTATCGGAAAATACGAGAGGGAAATATGCGCCCGTATCCACAGAAAGCTTTCCGCACATAAAGAAATAAGGCTGTATTCGGCTGAGGGCGGTGCCTTGTGCCTTTTCAATGTGCGGGGAATGACTGCGCAGGAATGTGCTTTGCGTCTTGATGAAGCGGGTATTTGCGTGCGTGCGGGTCTGCACTGCGCGCCTCTGGCTCACAAAACCGTGGGCACTCCCGAGGGCGGAGCCGTACGGGCAAGCGTGGGACCCTTTAGCACAGCGCAGGAGGCTGACGAATTTTGCAGTGTGCTGTGCGGCATTGCAAAAAAGGCGGGCGGTATATGAGCGAAAACAGGCTGAAACCGGGGGATTTTTCCTCATTATTCCCGACACATGCGGCAAAAGGGGAAAGTTTGATATTTATTTGCAACATTTATTGACAAGTGCCGGGGGCGGTGATATAATACAGATGTATAAAATAAAGGCTGTGACGGAGACAGTAGTCCGGAAAACAGGTAAAGCGAGCCGATGTTGGTGCGAGGTCGGTACAGGGTTTCCGGTATGAATATCACTCCCGAGCTGCGGGACGAACCTTTTTGCAGTAGTCCTCGCCGGTGCCTCACCGTTACAGGAGGCGCATATGTCCGTATGCAGGTGGTTTTTGAAAAGTGTCCCTTTGTCCATGCGGCAAAGGGATTTTTATTTTCCCGCATCGGCACTCATTTATATTTATTTCAACAAAAGGAATGGTGCGTTTATGTACAAGAAGGTACCCACAGATCTGAACTTTGTCAGCCGCGAGGCTGAAACGCTTAGGTTCTGGAAGGACAACGGTATTTTTGAAAAGAGCCTTGACATTCACAAGGGCGACAGAAAATACACATTTTACGACGGTCCTCCCACCGCAAACGGCAAGCCTCACATAGGTCATGTGCTGACCAGAGTTATCAAGGATATGATCCCCCGCTATCACGCCATGAAGGGCTGCGATGTGCCCCGTAAGGCGGGCTGGGATACTCACGGTTTGCCTGTTGAGCTTGAGGTGGAAAAGCTGCTCGGTATCAACGGCAAGGAGCAGATAGAGGAGTACGGCATTGCCCCCTTTATCGAAAAGTGCAAGGAATCCGTATGGAAGTACAAGAGCATGTGGGAGTCCTTTTCCGACACCGTAGGCTTCTGGGCGGATATGAAGGACCCTTATGTCACCTATCACAACGACTATATCGAGTCCGAATGGTGGGCGCTGAAGCAGATATGGGATAAAGGACTTCTTTACAAGGGCTTTAAGATAGTTCCTTACTGCCCCCGCTGCGGCACACCTCTTTCCTCTCATGAGGTAGCGCAGGGCTACAAGGATGTAAAAGAGCGTTCGGCTATCGTTAAATTCCGCTTCAAAGAGGGCGGCGGAGCATTTCTCGCGTGGACTACCACCCCGTGGACTCTGCCGTCAAACGCCGCGCTTTGTGTTAACCCCGACGCGGTTTATGTAAAGGTAAGCTGCGGCGAAGAAGTATATATTCTGGCAAAGGCGCTTGCCGACAAGGTACTGGGAGAGGGACAGTACGAAGTTCTTGAAGAGTTTAAGGGCGCCGACCTTGAGGGCAGGGAATACGAGCCTCTGTTCAGATTTGTGTCCCCCGCTGAAAAATGCTGGTATGTAACCGTAGACGATTATGTTACCATGGAAGACGGTACCGGTGTTGTTCACACCGCTCCCGCTTTCGGTGAGGATGACGCCAGAGTAGGCCGCAAATACGGTCTGCCCCTTATACAGCTTGTTGACGCCAAGGGTGAAATGACCGCCGAGACCGACTGGCCGGGAGTATTTGTCAAGGATGCGGACAAACTGGTATTGCGCGATCTTAAAGAGCGCGGACTCCTTTTTGACGCTCCCGTTTTCGAGCACAGCTATCCCCATTGCTGGCGCTGCGGTACTCCTCTTATATACTACGCCCGCGACAGCTGGTTTATAAAAATGACCGCTGTGCGCGACAGGCTCATTGCCAACAACAACACCATTAACTGGATTCCCGAGTCCATAGGCAAAAAGCGCTTCGGCGACTGGCTGGAAAATGTTCAGGACTGGGGTATCAGCCGCAACCGTTACTGGGGCACGCCTCTGAATATCTGGGAATGCTCCTGCGGACACCGCCACAGCATAGGTTCTATCGAGGAGCTTAAGAGCATGTCCTCCAATTGCCCCGACGATATAGAGCTGCACCGCCCTTACATTGACGCGGTAACTGTCAAGTGTCCCAAGTGCGGCGGCGAGATGAAGAGAGTCACCGAGGTTATTGACTGCTGGTTTGACTCCGGCTCCATGCCTTTTGCACAGCATCATTATCCTTTTGAGAACAAGGACAAGTTCGAGTCTCAGTTCCCGGCGGACTTTATATCCGAGGCGGTTGACCAGACCCGCGGCTGGTTCTACTCTCTGCTTGCAATTTCCACTTTGCTCTTTGACAAGGCGCCTTTTAAGAATGTTATCGTTCTGGGACTGGTACAGGATGAGGACGGACAGAAGATGTCCAAATCAAAGGGCAACGCTGTTGACCCCTTTACGGCGCTTGAAACTCACGGCGCGGAC
>JBJDYY010000092.1:0-4111 GCA_051867715.1 Candidatus Avispirillum sp. | reverse complement strand
TTTTTCTCAAAAAAGGTACTAAGCGGTGCGCGAGGCAGAGCCTCGCATATATCCGGCGGGGCGCAGGGCGGAGCCTCGCATGCTTATTCATTCCGTCATAAGCTCTTTCAGGGCGGACGCGGCAGAAGCGGCGTCAAGGCCGCACAGCTTTTCAAGAGTGGGCACATCCGCGTGAGTCAGAAAGCCGTCAACGGCGCACACCTTAACCTTTACGCCGTCCCGTCGGGCGGCTGCCGCCGCCACGGCCTCTCCGATGCCGCCGCGCCTTGAGCCCTCCTCAAGGACGAGTACCCTTGAAGCGCCGCATATGTTAAGTACCATATCTGAATCAAGGGGCAGGAGCTTTACAAGCTTTACTACCTTTACCCGGAATTCACCGTTCAAAAGTTCTCGCGCCCTGACAGCCTCACTTGTTATGCGCCCGTAAGTAAGGATCGCTGCGTCACAGTCCTCGCCGCTAAGGACTTCAACGCCCTCTCCCACGCTCTTAAAGCCGCTGCGGTCGTATTCCCGCTGCGCGCCCTTAGGATAGCGGAATGCGCAAAGTCCCTCTCCCGCAAGGCATTTGTCAAAGCAATATTTCAGCTCCCCGTAGGTCTCCGGTGACCACAGAGTAACGCCCGGCATCTGGGAAAGAAGTGCCACATCGTACACACCCTGATGGGTAACGCCGTCACCGCCTACAAGACCCGCTCTGTCTATGGCAAGTACCGCATGCACATTCTGAAGCGCCACATCCTCCAGAAGCTGGTCGTATGCTCTCTGCATAAAAGTCGAGTACAGAGCAAGCACGGGAGTACTGCCGCCTATGGCAAGTCCGCCGCACATAGTCGCGGCACATTCCTCCGCAATCCCCACATCGAAAAACCGCTTGGGAAAAATACGGGCAAAAGCCGAAAGCCCCGTACCGTCCGCCATAGCCGCGGTCACGGCGCAAATGCTTGCATCATCAGCCGCTTTTGCACACAGATATGAGCCGAAAACAGAGGAAAAAGTGCTCTCCTGAGTGGGAAATTTGCCGGTAACAGGGTCGAAATTGCCCGCAAAATGGTACATATCCGGCCGTTTTTCCGCCGGCTCGTAACCCTTGCCCTTTACCGTCATCATGTGTATAAGGGAGCAGCCGTTTTTTGTCTTTGCCTCACGCAGCAAAAGCTCCATTTTCTTTTCATCGTTGCCGTCCACGGGACCCATATAGTACAGCCCCATGTTTTCAAAAAAGTTTGTGTGAAGCAGCAGATGCTTCAGAAACTCTTTTATATGATAGCAGCCCATTACGATGCCGTGCCCGATAAAGGGTATGGCGCCGAATACACTCTGAAGAATTCTTTTGAAATTAAAATACCTTTTTGAGTTGCGCAGCCTTGTGAAATAGTTGGGCATTCCGCCTACATTTTTTGATATGGACATTTCGTTGTCGTTCAGCACAACAATAAGGCGAAGATCCTTTTGGGTGCAGGAATTCAGCGTCTCGTACACCATACCGTTGGTAAAGGAGCCGTCCCCTATTACTGCCACTGTCCATGACCTGTCCCCCCGAATGGCCTTTGCCCTGGCAAGTCCCAAAGCACAGGGCAGCGCGCTGCCCGAATGTCCCGCGGTCAGCACATCGTATTCGCTCTCGCTTCTGTTCGTAAAGCCGGAAATACCGCCGGGGGTGCGTATGGTATCGAATTTTTCATATCTGCCCGTCAGCAGCTTGTGGGCGTAGCACTGATGACCCACATCAAACACAATGGAGTCCCGCGGGCAATCGAACACGCGGTGCAGGGCGAGAGTTGCCTCCACCATGCCCAGATTTGAAGCAAGATGACCGCCGGACTGCGCGGAAACGGAAACGATTTTCTCCCGTATCTCGGCGGCAAGAACCTTTATTTCGCCGTTGTCAAGGGCTTTCAGATCAGAGGGTGATTTTATCTTTTCAAGCATAAGCCTGCCTTTCGGTACTGTCTTTTATTTTTCGCTCGAAGCATTTTCCAAAATATCAAGGGCGAGCCGCATTGCAAACTCCGCCGCCGCGTCCCTTATGCCTTCTCTGCCCAGATTCTGCGGAAAATGCTTTGTATATGTTTTGCATTTTCCCCGAAATGCCGCGCCGAAGCATACGGTGCCCACCGGAGTTTTGGCACTGCCGCCGCCCGGACCCGCGACTCCCGTAACGGAAACAGCTATGTCGGCGCCCAAAATCTCACGCACGCCGCAGGCCATCTCCCTCGCGCATTGCTCGGAAACAACGCCGTCGCGCTCCAGAGTTTCCCGTTTCACACCCAGTACATTTTCCTTTACGCTGACGGCATAGGACACTACCCCGCCCATAACCGCGGAGGACGAACCGGGTATTGCGGTAAGCCGCTGACATATAAGCCCTCCCGTACATGATTCCGCAGCCGCAAATGTTATTTTTTCGCTTGTCAGCTTTTCAAGCAGCAATTCTTCTGTTTTTTTCGTGTTTTCAGCCATTTTTCAGCCTTTCGACATATATTCTGTTTCTGTCACGGTTATTCAGCACCGGAAATTCAAGAGTCACTCCTGCTCCTCTATGGGAGTATACTCCACAATGTCAACCATAAGCTGACGGTAGCGCTTTGAATATTCCTCTTTCTTTTCCTCGCTCTTGAAGTCCAGCGCCGCAGGGTTTCGCACCGCCATTACCGTATCCGCCGGCATAAACTGTATATCCGTATTGGAGCGATAAAATTCCGTATCTCCCAGCCTTATGCCGTAGTCGCCGTAAGCGGAGTCCGGAATTTCTCCGTCAAAAAGCTCGCTGAGTGGCACAAATGCTCCCGCAGCCGCCATCTCATCGTGGAGAGCGGGATCCAGCATTACAAACATATGCTTGCCCGCGGTTATTTCAGTCATATACCGCTGAAAGGCGGCGCTGTTGGACTGATAGTCCACCGTGTAAGAAGAATTTGCCGCTTTTTTCTCCTCTATCTGCTTGTTGTTAAGATAAGTATTGTCCGCAAAGCTTATGGCAATCTTTCCGTCTCCGTTATAGTCGCTCATTGCTTTTGTTATGGCGTCCTCAAGCTTGTCGTAGCGGTTGCCGATTATAGACTGAGGCCCCGTATACATTATATATACATCGGGCGTGGTGCGGGTAAGAAACTGCACAAGTATCACAACGGCGATAACAATGCCCGCGATAGTCAGACCCGCGTGCCATTTGTGCCTGTACCAGAAATCTTCCAGCTTTCCTATTTTTCTGCCGCCGATGTTGCTTTCGTGCGGGTTGGTGTCGTCCTCCCCCGTGCCGCGCAGCACCTTCATGGCGTTTGATTCTTCTATTTCAAAATCTTCTCTGACAGCGTCCGCGCTCTGGGTTTTTCTGTCCGTATATTCTTCCTTATCTCTTTTTCCCATATTGCCACCTCTTCTGCGGTTATGATTACAGTATATCACATTATGGTTTTTTTTCAAGCGGTATGTTATGAACAGTTCTTGTATCAGTTGAAAATGCACAAATATAATGCCGCACGCGCCCAAAGGCGGGCACATTTAATAAAAATACAGCAAATTGAATAAATATTACATTTTACCCTTGACAATATACAATTTTGCGGCTATAATATGCATTGTAAATCAATTTTATGCATATTTATGCCAAAGGAGCCAGTTATGGAAAAGAAAGATATAAAGAAAGTAGTGCTTGCGTATTCCGGCGGTCTTGACACCTCCATTATTATACCGTGGCTGAAAGAAAACTACAACAACTGCGAGGTCATTGCGGTTTCCGGCAATGTGGGTCAGGCAGATGAACTTGAGGGTCTTGAAGAAAAGGCTATTGCCACCGGAGCCTCCAAACTGTATGTTTTGGATCTGTGCGACGAGTATGTGGACGAGTACATAATTCCCACCATGAAGGCGGGCGCCGTATACGAGGAATATCTGCTGGGCACCAGCCACGCCCGTCCCTGCATTGCAAAGGGACTTGTTGACATTGCTATAAAAGAGGGCGCGGACGCCATCTGTCACGGCTGCACCGGAAAGGGCAACGACCAGGTGCGTTTCGAGCTTGCAGTAAAGCATTTTGCGCCCGATATGCCCATTATTGCCCCCTGGCGTGAGTGGGACATCAAGAGCCGTGAGGAGGAGATCGAGTACGCCG
>JBJDYY010000091.1:0-19757 GCA_051867715.1 Candidatus Avispirillum sp. | reverse complement strand
AGACTTCTATTACTCTCAAAGTGTCTCTGTTAACGGAAACGATGAGCTTTCTCCCGTAACCTCCGAGGAGCAGGAGCAGGAGCAGCCTGAGATAACCGGGAACGATACCGATAAAAGCAGAGGCCCCATGGGAAGCTCCGGCAGTTCAAGCTTTTCGCAACCGCAGTTCAGTATTGTCGGATACAGCGGTGAAAAAGCCATGACCTCATTCGCCGACGGCACCGCGTCGATTACCGACGGAACGGTATTCGAAGAAGGCACCCTGCAGCCGGAATGTATCATCTCCGAGGAGCTTGCCCTGTATAATGACATATCCGTAGGAAATACGGTAAGCATATCCAACCCCAATTGTGCCGATGAAACATACGACCTCACCGTTGTGGGAATATATTCGGATTCATCGTCAAACGAAAGCGCCTTCGGTGCCCGCGGTATGACTGCAAACGACCCTGCCAACAAAATATATATGAGCGCAGCCGCTTTGCAGGCAATCGTATCCTCTTCCGAAACCCTGTACGGAAGTTCCGATGCGGAACCGTCAGACAGCGCCGATACGGTAAGCGAAAGCCTTCCCCTGAGTCTCACAACTTCGGCTACATATGTTTTCGACAGTGCGGACTCATACAGGGAATTTGAAACTGAAGTCAGCGAAATGGGACTTGATGATTCTTATACTGTATCTTCACAGAATCTGAGTGCATATGAAAACAGCCTTACTCCGCTGAACACTCTCAGCAAGGCAGCCGGATGGTTTCTTCTGGTAATACTGATTATAGGTGCAGTCATACTTACCACCCTCAATATTTTCAATGTACGCGAAAGAAAATACGAAATAGGCGTGCTTACGGCTATGGGTATGAGTAAAGCCAAGGTAGCGGTACAGTTTCTGCTTGAAACATTTGCAATCACCCTTGCGGCAGTCATAATAGGCGCTGCGGCGGGAGCCCTATCCTCCGTCCCGGTTACAAACGCGCTCCTCCAAGAGCAAACGCAGGCACAGCAGCAGCAGGAAGTACAGCTTGACAAAAACTTCGGACGCACAAATCAGATCGGAGCAGACATTGCTCCAAACGGAATACAGCCGTTTTCCGGTACCGATAATTACCTTACTGAAATAAATTCCGCGGCTGATCTGACAGTTATTATACAGATGCTGGGAATAGCAATACTTTTAACGCTTGTTTCAGGAGCGGCGGCAATGCTGTTTATAATGCGCTGTGAGCCCCTGCAAATTCTTGAAAACAGAGATTAGGAGGCCGCAAATGTCTGTATTGTCACTAAAAAATGTATGTTTTTCCTACGGTACCGCAAAGGTACTGGAAAATGTATCACTCGACTTTGAAAAAGGCAGAATGTACTGCATTACTGGAAAGTCAGGTGCAGGTAAAACGACTATGCTGTCAATTCTTTCAGGATTGGCGTCTCCCACCCAAGGAACCGTTTACTATGAAGGAAACGATATAAAGCATATCAACAAATACAAATTCAGAAGCAAGTATATAGGCGTTATATTTCAGGGCTTTAACCTTGTAACCAAATTTACGGCTGCGGAAAATGTAGTTTTATCCATGGAGATAGCAGGCATACGAGGAAAAGGCAAAAAGAAAAAAGCCCTTGAGCTTCTGGAAAGTGTGGGACTTGACAAAAGCGAAGCCGAGCGCAGAGTGCTGAAGCTGTCCGGCGGACAGCAGCAGAGAGTTGCAATAGCGCGGGCGCTGTCTTATAATCCGGATGTGATTTTGGCAGACGAGCCCACGGGAAATCTTGACAAAGAAACACAGAAAGAAATAATGGACATATTCCGTTCCCTTGCTGACAGCGGAAAATGCGTAATAATCGTAAGCCACTCCTCCGACGTGGCAAACGCCTGCGACAGCGTATATACGCTGAATAAAGTAAATAAAGCAGCTGAAAAGCGCGGTCAACACTGACCGTAAACGAGCTATCGGCTCCACTGCTCTATTCTATGCCAATGAATTAACGGCTGCCCTGCGCTTTGCGCCGGGCAGCCGTTGCTGTATTGTTATGAATTATTGACAGTCCGCAAAAACCTTATCAAATCCTTACGGAGTAACGTCGGGGCGTCTGCTTCCGCGCTCATAGAACTGAGTCATGGGATTTATGGTGAAATCGCAGGTTGCCGGCACCGTATAGGTCACGGGATCGGAGAATATGGTCATATTGTTGTCAACCACATAGTTGTAGAACCAGGTATATCTTTCCTCATACAAAGCGCGGGACTCTGCGTCTCCGTTTACATACATATCATCGTATGCGCTTGAAAGACCGAGGAAATCAAAGCAGCATATAAGCGTTTCAATGCGGCTTCTTCTGTCCGCTCTGTCGGCCTTTTCAAGAGCCGTTGTGAGCAGGCTTCTCATGTATTCGTAGTTTTCCGCTATGTATTCATAGGAATACATATCTCCCGGGCGGTCATAGTTTGAAACAAAGCAGGTACCGCAAAGGTCTCCCGCCGTATTCTCCATTTCGATAAACTCATATATTTCCTCATAACCGTCGCCGTAGTACATATACAGATATTCTTTCATATATCCTATGTACTCGTCAAAGGTCATGGTAGGATTCCATTCCATTCTCGTGGACAGGTACGCTTTCAGAGTCTCGAAATTGTAATTTCTGCCGCCGCCCTCGTAGTTTATACCGCGGACGCCTACCTCATACAGATATTTATAGTCATAGTAAATATTGAATATTCCCGGCAGTCCCACCAGATAGTAATGGTAAGTAACACCGTAGTACCAGTACCACATCTCCGCACCGGTCTCACGGCACATTTCGCCCCAAGCCTTGAGAGACGCGTTTGTAATCACATTATTCTCTTTGCCGAGCTGACCCATACAGGTGCCGCATTCATCGCTGCCCAGCACATGGTTGTTACAGCCCTGACCGCAGTAATAAACTATCAGATTCTTATCGGGTCTTACCGTTGAGGGAATATCGTGATTGTAAAGAATAGTATGAATGCGTATGCCGGGATAATAATCCTGAATATCTCTTGCGGCACGGTTTGCAAGGTCTACATACAGTCCGGAATATCCTTCGGGAAGAGTTGTCCACTCTCCGGTATTTTTATCCATTTTGCCGTTTGCCTTAAGGTTGCAGTAACGGCAAGGGCAGTAGTGCTCGTTGTCACACAGAGAGAAGGACATACTGGCCTGACCGGATTTTACATAATCGGTAGGCTCACCGTTTTCGTCCTTAAAATCGTAGTACCATGCATAGCCTTCCCAGCTTTCCATACGCTTTATGGTATCTATAAGTCCGCTGAACAGCGTGTTGTAGGAAGTATCGGTAGACGCACAAGGCTGCCAGGTCATTTCATTTTGCTGATAACCGCTCTCATACTGCTGATCGTAACGGGAAGCCTCTGTCGGATACTTAGGATCGTCGTCAGCAGGTCTTGTTCCTGTTGCCATTCTCCAGTAAAGTCCGTAGGAATGAGCGTTGCAGAACTGATGACCGTAAAAAGTACCGTGCTTAAGATCAGAGGTAGCAGGGTTGCTTCTTGTACCGTTCATGCGTGAGGGGAGATAGTAGGTATCCAGAGAGCCCACATTCTGACCCGTGTGTCTGAATTTAAGATAAGGCTCAAAGAACACATCGGTGCCGTCGGGAATATTGACATATCTTGACTTATACAGATATGTATATGTGCCGTCAAAGAAGCGGAAACCGAGCCAGTCCTCGATTATTTCATAAGCGGCGTACATATTTCCGCGGTAAGTACCGTACAACTCAAGCTTGCCGTCGGCTACCTTATACATATAATTTTCATTCTGAAGCCTTTCCCCCAGCTCGCTCCAGCGATCCACCTCGTGAATGACTATTGAATGCTCCCGCGTACTTGCCGAGCGCACTATGGGAAGCTCAACGCCGGTAGCCTGCTTAATATAATCGCGCAGAAGTTCCGCCGTGAAGACGCCGTTGGTTTCTTCCGAAGTGTAGTCGGGCAGACTTATGTCAAACTCGGATATATCGGTGCCGCCGATAGCAAAACGGTAAACCTGAAAACCGTTCTCAAGATCCGAAGCTGACAGAGAGCCCACCGCTATGCGCTTAAGATAGTAAATGTCCGTAGCGTTGATTTTGCCGTCGGCATTCAAATCTGCCGCATTGCGGTCAAGATTATCTATGGCATATGTACCGCCGGCAAGATAACTGCACATCATATACAGATCCTGCCCGTTTATTTTTTCGTCGGCAGAACCGTCGGCATTTCCCAATTTGTATGTATCGTCATTGAGAAACTCCTGTGCAGACATTCCCACTGTAAGGGCTCCCGCCAACATAAGGACGGCAAGCAGCGCAGATAGGATTTTTTTCATTGATTTTAACCTCCGATGCAGTGTGCGGGGATGAGTAAAGCATAGAATTCTTTATTTTACCCCATGTTAACATAATATTACCATATTAGTATTTGATATTCAATAACATTTTGTTAATTAACACAAAAGTGCAGATAAAAAATCCGCCGGAGGGCGGATTTTTTTATGCAAATATGGAGAGGAATGAAATAAATCCGTAGCTTGCGCAAACCATAATCACACCGGCACAAAGAACGCCGCAGGCGATTGACAAAAGGGAATATTTCATTCTCATATCAAACAGGGACGCCACCAGCGCACCTGTCCAGGCGCCTGTTCCCGGAATGGGAATAGCTACAAACAGAAACAGACCGAAGGTTGCGTACTTCATAACCCTGACGGAGTGCTTCTGCGCCTTTCTTTCAAGCCACAGGGCAATTTTTGAAAGTCCCTTAACACCCTTCATCCAATGAAGAATACCTCTTATAAACAACAGTATAAAGGGAATCGGCAAAAGGTTTCCGCAAACACTTACTATATAGTTAAGCCACCACGGGAGATCCATAGCGGCGCCGGCTATAATAGAGCCTCGCAGCTCGATCACGGGCAACAGTGACATTCCGAAAACTTTTAACACATCTGCTATATTCAAGCATTCCCCTCCTTTTTATCATGTTTATTTATTCTACAATAAACATACAGGGAAATCAAGTAGTTTGAGGTAAATACAATATGAGTTTATGATTTTTCTTTAAGTATTTTTGTAAGCGGCTTATATATAAACATTGAAATCGCAACGCAGATGAGACCTTTAACAAGCGTAAACGGCAGATTGAAGACAAGCAGCGCCTGAAAAATGCTCTTGATACCCGGCAAAATCACCTGATACATACCGAGCACGGCTTCTTCGGGGAAATTAAGTATGCCGTAATACATGGGATATATTATAAAATAGTTTACCGGAACCGATACGACAGCCATAGCAACTGCGCCGCATACACCCGAAATAAGTGCAAATTTTTTTTCTTTATTATATTTGTAGATAATACCCGCCGTAAAGGAAAAGACGGCACCCAGAATAAAGTTTGACAGTTCCCCAACAAATCCGCTTTGAGAAAACAGCATATGTATAAGGTTTTTCAACAGCGAAATAATGACGCCGAACAAGGGGCCGTAGGCAAAAGCTCCGATAAGCTCCGGCAGGTCTGAAAAGTCAAGTTTAATAAAGGACGGCATAATCGGGATGGAAATCTCGATATACTGAAGCACAACGGCAACGGCAACAAGCATACCGCAGCCGGCAATTTCGCGAATACTGATTTTCTTTTTGTTGTTGGTGACAGTTTTGTTTTTATTCATGATAATTCCTTCTTTCAGCTTGAGGAACCACAAAAAACAAAAAATCCCGCAATGCGGGAATGACGTTCAATGCAGCATCTTTTCTCATCCGGACTTTAACCGTCGGTGCAGGAATTTCACCTGCTCAATCCCGTAAAACGGGAGTCGCGGACTGTACCGCCGGTATGGAATTTCACCATTCCCCAAAGATAGTTTATTGTTTTGTATTTAATTATATTTCTGCGGGGGCGCAAAGCGCCCCCGCATATAGGCATTTATTCGAAATTACTCAAGAATTTCGGAAACGACGCCGGAGCCGACAGTTCTGCCGCCCTCGCGGATAGCGAAGCGGAGACCCTTCTCGATAGCGATGGGGGTGATCAGCTCAACAGTCATGTCAACGTGGTCGCCGGGGCGGCACATGTCAACGTCAGCGGGAAGACCGATAGTACCGGTAACGTCGGTAGTTCTGAAGTAGAACTGAGGTCTGTAACCTGCGAAGAAGGGCTTCTGACGACCGCCCTCTTTCTCAGTCAGAACGTAAACCTGTCCAACGAACTTGGTGTGAGGATGAACGGAGCCGGGCTTACAGAGAACCTGACCTCTTTCAACCTCGTTCTTAGCGATACCGCGGAGCAGAGCGCCGATGTTATCGCCGGCCTCAGCCTGGTCAAGAAGTTTGTGGAACATCTCGACACCGGTAACGACGGTGGACTTTCTCTCATCGGACAGACCGATGATCTCAACAGTATCGGAAACCTTAACGGTACCTCTCTCAACTCTACCGGTAGCAACAGTACCACGGCCGGAGATGGAGAATACGTCCTCGACGGGCATCAGGAAGTCAAGGTCAGCCTTTCTCTCAGGAGTAGGAATGTAGTCATCAACTGCATCCATAAGTTCCTTGATAGAATCGTATGCGGGATCGTTAACATCGTTGGGAGCCTCGAGAGCAACACGAGCGGAACCTCTGATGATCGGAATATCGTCACCAGGGAAGTCGTACTCGCTGAGCAGCTCACGGATTTCCATCTCTACGAGCTCAAGCAGCTCCTCGTCGTCAACGAGGTCAGTCTTGTTCATGTAAACAACGATTGCGGGAACGCCAACCTGACGGGCGAGCAGGATGTGCTCACGGGTCTGCTGCATAGGACCGTCGGAAGCTGCAACAACCAGGATAGCGCCGTCCATCTGAGCCGCACCGGTGATCATGTTCTTGACATAGTCAGCGTGGCCGGGGCAGTCAACGTGAGCGTAGTGACGCTTAGCGGTCTCGTACTCAACGTGTCTGGTGTTGATTGTGATACCACGAGCTCTTTCCTCGGGAGCGTTGTCGATCTGGTCATATGCCATGAACTCGATCTTATCATCGCCCAGGGACAGATACTTGGTGATAGCTGCGGTAAGAGTGGTCTTGCCGTGGTCAACGTGGCCGATGGTACCAATGTTGACATGGGGTTTCGTTCTTTCGAATTTTTCCTTTGCCATTTGTAATGTCCTCCAAATGAAATTATTTTTGTTGATATTTTGTAATTAAAGCCTTTTAGTTGGCTTTGTTGCGGCTGCTTGCAACCTTTTCCAGGATGCTCTTGGGTACCTCTGCGAAGTGGTCGGGCTCCATGGAATACTGACCGCGTCCCTGAGTCTTGGAACGGAGGTCGGTAGCATAGCCGAACATCTCGGACAGAGGGATCATAGCGGTAATCTGCTGCGCACCGCTGACAGGCTCCATAGACTGGATCTGACCGCGGCGGGAGTTAACGTCACCGATAACATCGCCCATGTAGTCGTCGGGGGTAATGATTACCACCTTCATAATAGGCTCGGTAAGCACGGGGTCTGCCTTGCGCATTGCATCCTTGAACGCCATGGAACCGGCGATCTTGAACGCCATTTCGGAGGAGTCGACCTCATGGTAGGAGCCGTCGTAAAGGTTGACCTTTACATCGACTACGTTATAACCTGCCAGAACGCCTGCCTCCATTGCACTCTTGATACCTGCGTCAACGGCGGGGATATATTCCTTGGGAATAGCGCCGCCCACAACGGTATTTTCAAATACATAGCCTGCGCCGGGCTCGTTGGGCTCGATACGGATCTTAACGTGACCGTACTGACCCTTACCGCCTGACTGGCGCGCATACTTGGTGTCTGACTCTGCCGGACGGCGGATGGTCTCCTTGTATGCAACCTGAGGACGGCCTATATTTGCCTCTACCTTAAACTCGCGGAGCAATCTGTCCACGATGATCTCAAGGTGAAGCTCGCCCATACCTGCGATAATGGTCTGACCCGTTTCCTCGTCCGTGTAGGTACGGAAGGTGGGGTCTTCCTCTGCAAGCTTTGCCAGAGCGATGCCCATCTTTTCCTGACCGGCTTTGGTCTTGGGCTCGATGGCAACGCGGATAACGGGCTCCGGAAACTCCATGGACTCAAGGATTATGGGAGCCTTGTCGTCGCACAGTGTGTCACCGGTGGTGGTGTTTTTAAGACCTACAACAGCCGCGATGTCTCCCGCATAGCAGGAAGGTATATCGGTACGCTCGTTGGAGTGCATCTGGATAAGACGTCCCATACGCTCCTTGGCGCCCTTTACTGAGTTCCATGTATACTCGCCTGCGTTAATAACGCCGGAATATACTCTGAAGAAGCACAACTTGCCCACAAAGGGGTCTGTCATGATCTTGAATGCAAGAGCTGCGAACGGCTCTTCGTCGGAGGAAATTCTCTCCTCTTCCTCGCCGGTCTCGGGATTGATACCTCTGATGTGAGGAACATCAGTCGGAGCGGGCATATAGTCGACGATTGCGTCAAGCAGCTTCTGCACGCCCTTGTTTCTGTAAGAGGTACCGCAAACAACGGGAACTATCTTGTTTGCAATGGTAGCGGCGCGAAGGACTCTCTTAATGTCGCTGACGCTGAGATCGCCCTCCTCGCAGTACTTTTCAAACAGCTCCTCGTCGCACTCTGCGACAGCCTCTACAAGCTCTGTGTGATACTGCTGAGCCTTCTCCAGCATATCCTCCGGAATAGGCTCAACGCGCATATCTTTACCCATCTCATCGTAGTAGACATCAGCCTCCATATTGATAAGATCGATAATACCTCTGAACGAGTCCTCTGCTCCGATGGGGAGCTGAATCGGGACTGCATTAGCCTTCAGTCTTTCGCGCATCATGTCGACAACGCGGTAGAAGTTGGCGCCCATAATGTCCATTTTGTTGACATAGGCCATACGGGGAACGCCGTACTTGTCCGCCTGACGCCATACGGTCTCGGACTGAGGCTCGACACCGCCCTTAGCGCAAAGCACGGTCACGGAGCCGTCAAGCACTCTGAGGGAGCGCTCAACCTCAACGGTAAAGTCAACGTGCCCGGGGGTGTCTATAATATTGATTCTGTTACCCTTCCAATAGCAGGTAGTAGCCGCGGAGGTAATGGTAATACCTCTTTCCTGCTCCTGCTCCATCCAGTCCATGGTAGCTGCGCCGTCGTGAACCTCTCCCAGCTTATGAGTCTTACCTGTGTAATACAGGATACGCTCTGTGGTAGTGGTCTTGCCGGCGTCGATATGAGCCATGATACCGATGTTACGGGTGTGCTCAAGCGAATATTCTCTCGGCATATACTAATAATTCTCCTTGTAATGTGCAGTACAAAATCGTCTTTTTCAGAATCAATATCTGTAATGTGCGAACGCTTTGTTTGCTTCTGCCATTCTGTGTGTTTCTTCTTTCTTCTTGAAAGCACCGCCGGTGCTGTTCTTGGCGTCCATGATCTCGCCTGCAAGACGCTCCGCCATGGTTTTTTCGCCGCGGTTTCTTGCAAAAGTAGTCATCCAACGAAGTCCGAGAGTATATCTTCTCTCGGGTCTTACTTCCATAGGAACCTGGTAGTTGGAGCCGCCGATACGGCGAGCCTTTACCTCCAGAACCGGCATTACGTTATCGAGAGCTTCCGTAAAGACTTCAAGGGGATTGTTGCCCGTTTTTTCCTCAACGATGGCGAAGGCCTCGTAGACGATCTTCTGAGCAACACCCTTTTTGCCGTCCAGCATAATGTTGTTGATAAGCTTTGTAACCAGCTTGGAATTATACAGAGGATCCGGCAGAACGTCTCTCTTAGAAATCTGACCTCTTCTCGACACTTTACTTCCCTCCTTCAATAAAAATTGTTATCATAGGTACTCGAAAATAAATTCCGTCGTGCGAAAGTGAGCCGGAAGTATATAAACATCTGTCACCTTCAGCAGCTGCTGAAATAAATTCGAGGAGTTTGCGGCGTGCGCCGCATTTTTGCAAAAATGAAATATGAAAGAAAAACTTACTTATTTCTTCTTTGCGCGCTTTACGCCGTACTTGGAGCGGGCCTGGTTGCGGTTTGCAACGCCCTGAGTATCAAGCGTACCGCGGATGATGTGGTAACGCACACCGGGCAGGTCACGTACACGTCCGCCGCGGATAAGTACGACAGAGTGCTCCTGAAGGTTATGACCGATACCGGGGATGTAGGTCCATGCCTCCATGCCGTTGGTAAATCTTACTCTGGCAACCTTACGGAGAGCCGAGTTAGGCTTTTTCGGCGTGGTGGTGGATACCTTTGTGCAGACTCCGCGCTTCTGGGGAGAATGCTGATCGATGGGCTTGTTCTTAATGGTGTTGAAGCCCTGCTGCATAACGGGGGATTTGGACTTGTAGACCTTGTCCTTTCTTCCCTGCTTTACGAGCTGGTTAAAGGTAGGCATTCTTTTCAACTCCTTTCTTCGGTGATAAATGTTTATATACAACCGGACACGCCGGTCATACACGGTATAAACGCACGCCCGTCCGCCGTTTGGGCATAGCTATACCCTTTGCGACACCGCGTGCATTGTCATTCTAACATATATTCGGAAATATGTCAACACTCACATTCCAAAAGCCGAAATTTCTCCGTTTTGCACAACAATTTCTCCCTACCGGAAGCCAAAAAAGCAATATTTGAAAGGAAAACCGGCAGTTTTTTCAATTTTTTTGCCTTACTTCAAATTATTTACAGACTTTCCGTTTTTTATACCCTGCTCTTTCGCCGTAAGACAGCAAAGACGTCGCGGCATATACTGACTTCAGAGGGAGCTTTGCCGCAAAACACCGCCGCAAGGCGGGGCGCCGCAATGCAGGCTCCCGCGAAAGAATATAATAAGGCATGGTCTTGATTATGGCTGACATTACAGTCAAGGTGATAGTGTCCGTCTTTTTCATCTTCGGCGTGTACTGCGCCCTGCATGAGCTTTTCTCCCTTGCACTGAGGCTTGCAGGACACATACGGAGAAAAATTGACAAAAGGACAAAAAAGGACTATAATAACTAAGGTATTAAAAGTCAGCGGAGGTACATATGAGCGCATATGAAAAAACAGGAGAAAAGGCAAGCGTCAGCGGCACCGTGGACTCCGTAATTTACTCCTCCGATGAAACAGGCTACACAGTCTGCGAAATAGAAGACGAAAACGGTCTGCCCGTAGTGCTGGTAGGCACTATGCCTTACATAGCCGAGGGCGACACAGTCACGGCGGTGGGCTCCTGGACGCACCATCCCACCTACGGCAGACAGTTCCGCGTGGATATGTACGAAAAGACTCTTCCCTCCTCCGTGTCGGAAATAATGCGCTATCTTGCCTCCGGAGCCATCCGCGGCATAGGGCCGAAGACCGCTCAGAAAATCGTCGATAAGTTCGGCGAGGATACCTTTGATGTTATAGAAAACCATCCCGACTGGCTGACGGAGCTGCCGGGCATTACGAAAAAGAAGGCGGAGTCAATTTCCGACTCTTTCGCGCAGATGTCCGGCGCCCGCAGCGTAATGATGTTCTGCGCCGATTATTTCGGCAGCGCCACCTCCATGAAGATATACCGCAAATGGGGCGGCAAAGCGGTAGATATGATCCGCGCAAATCCGTACCGCCTCTGCGACGACTTTTCGGGAATAGGCTTTAAGCGGGCGGACTCCATAGCCACCGCCTGCGGCATTGCCGCCGACAGCACGGACAGGCTTCGGGCGGGACTTGTTTATACCCTGAAAACCGCCGCCCAGTCAAACGGACATACCTGTCTGCCCGCAGACAGACTGCTGACGGTCGCCGCGTCTGTTCTGGGCGTTCCGGAGCAAAGCCTTGCAGAGCCTCTCGACGCCCTTGAAAAAAGCGGAAAGGTGACTTTTTTTGAGAGCGACGGGAAGAGATTCGCCGCCCTCTCCCGATACAGAGCCGCGGAAACCTACTGCGCAGACAAGCTGCGGCAGATAAACAAGACCTGCCCTAAAATCGACAGAACGGACATTGCCGCTTTTATCGCCAAAGCCGAAACGGAAAGCAGCTTTGAATACGCCCCGCTGCAAAAGAAAGCCATAGCGGCGGCGCTTGAAGACGGAGTTATGATACTTACGGGAGGCCCCGGCACAGGTAAAACCACCGTAATAAAAGGACTTATATCCATATTTGATTCCATAGGACTTGATGTTGCCCTTGCGGCACCCACGGGACGCGCCGCAAAGCGGGTAAGCGAGGCTTGCGGCTGCGAGGCAAAGACTTTGCACCGCCTGCTGGAAATGGAGCATAACGACGACGAGGAAAATCCCCGCTTTATGCGCAATCAAAGCTGCTATCTTGACGAGGATGTGCTTATCGTAGACGAGGCTTCCATGATAGATATTCTTCTGCTGGAAGCAATGCTGCGCGCCGCAAAGCCGGGTTGCCGCATAATTTTTATAGGCGACCGCGACCAGCTTCCCTCGGTGGGAGCAGGCAATGTGCTGGCGGATATGATAGACAGCGGCGCTTTTACCACGGTACGGCTGACCGATATATTCCGCCAGGCTAAGGAAAGTCTTATTATCGTCAACGCCCATCTTATAAACGAGGGCAAAATGCCGGAGTTTGACAACAGCTCAAAGGACTTTTTCTTCCTAAAACGCGGCGATGACAGAGCGGTTGCCCAAACCGTCGCAGAGCTTGTGGAAAAGCGGCTTCCCAAGGCTTACGGCAGCAAAATCTCCGCCGATATACAGATAATCACCCCCTCCCGTAAGGGGGCAGCGGGAACTGAGGAGCTTAACACACTGCTTCAGGCGCGGCTTAATCCCCCGTCGGATCTAAAAAACGAAAAAACCGCCCACGGCATCGTAATACGCGAAGGCGACCGCGTTATGCAGAACAAAAACAACTACGGCGTGGAATGGGAAAAGGACGGCAGCGAGGGGCTTGGAATATTCAACGGCGACATCGGCCGCGTGCAGGATATAGATATGAAAAGCGAGAGTTGCGGACTGGATTTCGACGGCAGAGAGTGCCGCTACGACTTTACACAGCTTGACGAGCTTGAACACGCCTACGCCATAACGGTACATAAAAGTCAGGGCAGCGAGTACCCCGTGGTGATTATCCCCCTGTACAGCTGCGCTCCCATGCTGCTTACCCGTAATCTTTTGTATACGGCGGTGACCCGCGCCTCTAAAATGGTAATTCTCGTAGGCAAGCCGGAGGTGCTTGAAGCTATGGTAAAAAACAGCCAAAGCGTACACAGATATACTTCCCTTCGCACTTTGCTTGAAAAACAAAACGGATAAACGGCACAAATAAGTCAGATAAGGAGGCGGGAGCATGACGGACGCTTCACTCCCCGGCGGCAGACGGAAGGGCAGAAAAAGCTCGCCCTTTGCCGACGCTGCGGCAAGGGTAATGTCATGGTTTTTGCGCCTTGTTTTCGTGCCCAAATGTCAGATATGCGGCGAAACTCTTGAAACTGCGGGAGAGCTGTGCCCGGATTGCCTTGCAAAATGGGAATCTGCCCGCCGCAGCCGCTGCCCCGTTTGCAACAGTACCGCACGGAAGTGTACCTGCCGTCCCATATCCCTTAACCGCACCGATATGATAGGTGACAGCGTTATGTCGGCGCTTGTGTTTTACGGCAAATACGGCAGCGAAGACGAAAGAGACCGGACTGTGCTGAAAACTGTCTACGCGGTTAAGACATCTCCCGACCGCTCCTGCGTTCAGTTTGCGGCGCGGCAGATGGCGGCTGATATTCTGCGCCTTATGTCCCTGTCCGGCGAGGAGCCTGAAGACTGGCGCCTGACTTATCCTCCTCGCACATCCCGCCGACGCCGTTATTTCGGCTTCGATCAGGGGCGCGACCTTTGCAGAGAGCTTTCCCGCTACACCGGCATACCCGCGGAGCGCTGCTTTGTCTCCCGCGGCACCGAAGTGCAGAAAAGACTGAATTCACTGGAAAGACGAAATAACGCAAATTCTTCATACAGCCTTTGCCGCAAAGCCGACCCCGGCGGCAAAAAGTATCTTATAGCAGACGATGTTATCACAACGGGCGCTACCGTCAGCGCCTGTGCCGATATACTGCGGAGTGCGGGAGCGACAGCAGTATTTCCCGTGTGTATTGCGCGGACAAAACAGAAAAAGCCGCGCCGTCTGCGCCGCCCCGCAAAGAATCCGTGGTTTCGTATGAAAACGAAATAAGAAAGAATCAACTGTATAGCATTATTTCGCCCGTTTTTGCATATACTGTTTATGATACAAAAATGCAAAGAAAGGCGAAAAAATATAATGGTAAATTATCTTGTAAACGAAAACTGTATAGGCTGCGGTCTGTGCCCCTCTCTCTGCCCCGCCGTTTTCCGTATGACCGAGGAGGGACGGGCAGAAGCCTTTGCAAACCCCACCACAGACGCAGAGGCGGCAGACGCCGACAACGCCCTGTCCTCCTGCCCCGTAGACGCCATAGAAAAAAGAGACTGACCGCGAACATCAAAAAGTCAAGACCACCGGCAAAGCCGATTGTCCCGGCTGCGTATGAAAGCCGCTGCCTGCGACGGAGCTAAAATCCCACCGACACTTCCGACATTTGCAAATTTGCCCCCAGCCGCAAAGCGGCGGGATTCTTTCGCCTCCCTTGTGCAAAGGGAGGTGGCACGGCGTATGCCGTGACGGAGGGATTGTCTCACTGTGTTCTACAAAACAACCCCTCAGTCGCCTTCGGCGCCAGCTCCCCTTACACAGGTGAGCCTCCGCTGCAGAGGGATTGCCAAGCTGAAAAAGCCGGAGAAGAAAGCTCGCTTTCTTCTCCGGCTTTATTTTCAGCATCAACGCAAATAAGGTACCCGGTTATTCAACCGTCACCGTACCCTCGGGGGTTACCGTGATTTTCATGCCGTCTTTGACATAATCCAGAAACTCGTCCCCGAGAGAATCGATTACCGGCATGGACACATCCTCCAGCCAAACATCCGCCAGTACAGCTCCCGCTCCCGCAAGAGAATCTATGGGCTGAGAAAACAGCATACATGCAGGCTGACGGTGCATGGCGCAGGCACAGTACAGCACAAGACCGCCGGTAGTGGAGCCGATAGTCTGGGGCAGGCAAAGAGCCTTTCCCGCCATTTGCTTGCCGTACAGATCGGGATTGTTCTGGTCGCCGCAGGTGGCTTTTTTGTCACCGAACTGAAGCGCCTTCTGGAAAGAAGCCAGAGTATTCAGTCCTCCGTGTGAAACAAGAGCTTCGGCACATACATCGCCGGGAGATACGGTTCTTCCCTGAAAAGTTTTCATATTACTCCGCTCCTTTCGTTATCTGCACAAGTATTTCATCGTCAGTATAATACTTTGCGCTTGTATATGTTCTGAGCTTGTTACTTGATGTAATCACGGGCATAGACGAGCAAAGAGGATTGTTCATATACATAAGAGGGCAGATATAGCTTGTTATAACGCCCGTGTTCTTCAGCCTCTGTGCATAAGGTGTTTTGCCGAATGCCTCAAGCACCTTGGGCGCCGCCGTAAATACGGTGGGGATTACCACCTTGCTGTTGCCGTATTTTTTCAGACCTTCCTCCACCTTCTGTGTCCAGGAAATAAGCTGATTAAGGCTCATATGAGGGCAGCCCATAAAGCAAAGCTTCGGCTTTGCGTCTTTCTTTTTCCATATGACGGGATAGCTCTTATAAACTCTTTCCAGTTCTTCGTCGTCAACGACATAGACCTTTGCCCCGTCTTTTATAAGCGCCTCTCCCTGTTCGACAGCCTCCGGAGTAATCTTATCAATATGGTAAAGACCCACGGCGCCGTTTGAAGCCGTAGCCGCGCCGAAATCCTTAAGATATGTCTTCGTATCCTCCGACAGTCCCTCGCCCAGCCATTTGTCGAGACCTTTCACATAGGGCACATCTTCCGTTACCTTCATGCCAATTGCGGAACCCAGAAGCTGTGCCTCCGGCTTTTTCGTCGTTTTGATTTCGACTATCCAGTCGGCGCGCCTGCCCTCGTCCTTCAGAAGTCCGAAAGACGGGACGCACCCTGCAATTGAGCCCATAAGGTCAATTATACCGGAGTTTCTGTTGCATCTTGCGCCCAGAACAGAGTTTGCATATACCACGGCTGAGGATTCCGACCAGGACAGAATATCTCCCTTTTTCGGAGTGTTCCCCACCTCGTCCATATAGCAGGTGCAGGTAAAGGAGTCCGGGTCAATAAGTCCCAGCTTGTCAAGCTGCTCCTCGTAAAAATCCTGCTTTGAGTACATAAATTTCTTAAATATCAGATCCTGCAACAAATTCGAAGGAACATTGCCGTCCAGAGGGCGGGGATCGGCCGTAAACTTCTGCTTTGACACAGCTCCCGCCTCAATAAGTTTTTCCATAAGCCCGTATACCGGGGTAAGAGCCTTAAGTCCGAAGGAGGTCACAAGATGATTGTACTCGCTTGTAACGGGCACCATTTCGTCCGCGCCGAACAGTTCTCCGTAACGCACCAGCGTTTCCATAACCTTTGCAAGAGTATCGCCGCGGCTGCCCGCAAGTACGCTCTCCTGCTCTTCTGTAAGCTTCATTGAATATTTCATATCTGTCCTCTCTTAAATCTTCATTGCCGCTTCATAAGCGCCCCAGATTACACTGCGCAGATTGCCCACCTTTGAGCAATCGCCGATATACTGAACATTTTTGCCGCCGCCCACAGGTGCGGGGACATAGCCTGCACAGCTTATGACGCTGTCGCACTCCACCTCAAAGTCCTTGCCGTCACTGCCCGTGCACAGAATACTGCCGTCCCTGACCTCTTTCAGCTTTGTTTCAAGATATACGGGCACCTTGTGAAGCTCAAACCATTCCCTGAGATAAGAGGAATTTGCAAGGCAGACGCCTTTCTGGCTGATAAGATCGTCCTTCATCTCGACGATTATCACATTCTTCCCCTTCAGCGCAAGCTCGTACGCTATCTCACAGCCTGTAAGTCCTCCGCCGATGACCGCCACTGTGTCACCCGTTTCGGCACCGTTTAGAAAATCGCAGCCCTCTATCATCTTTTCATATCCGGGAACATTTTTAAGCAGCCTCGGAGCAGCACCAGTCGCCACAATAACCTTTTCGCCCTTGAAATCGTCGGCGCTCTTTACCTCGTCGTTGTAATGAACCTCGATTTCCAGCTTATCCATCTGGCGGCGGTACCACGCAAGCAAATCCCGAAGCTTGCCCTTGTACGATTCCGCGCTTGCAGGAATAAATGTGCCGCCCAAAGTGTCGGACTTTTCGTGAATAACGGGATTGTGCCCTCTTAGCTTCAGCACGCGAGCGGCTTCCATACCGCCGATGCCTCCGCCGATAATATGTACTGTTTTCGGAGATTTTGTCTTTTCAATATGGTGCTTGTTCCATTGCATGGTCTCCGCGTCCACGGCACATCTTGCAAGATGAAGGCTGTCGCCGAGATCCTGATCGTTTGCGGTTCCCTTGTAATGACACATATTGAAGCAGCCGTTATGGCACAGAATACAGGGGCGTATATCCTCTTCCCTGTCATCCATAAGCTTGGTGACCCACTGACGGTCGGCAAGGAACTGTCTGGCAAAGCCCGCGCCGTCAAGCTTCCCCGCCGCAACCGAATCCGCGGCTGCCCTTACATCAAGGCGCCCTGCGCAGATTACGGGAATGTCCACATACTGCTTTATATGCTCCGCGTCGGCAAGATTGCAGTTTTCGGGCATATAAATAGGGGGATGCGCCCAGTACCACGCATCGTATGTACCGTTGTCGCAGTTAAGGCAGTCATAGCCCGCCTCCTGCAAAAACTTTGCGGCCTTTTCGGACTCTTCCATATCGCGCCCGACCTCTGTATACTCCTCGCCGGGAAGCGCGCCTTTTCTGAAATCCTTTGTTTTTGAAACTATACTGTATCTGAGGGATACGGGGAAATCGTCGCCGCACGCCTTTTTAATCGCCTTGACAATATCTGCGGCAAACCTGTATCTGTTTTCAAGAGAGCCGCCGTATTCGTCGGTGCGTTTATTTACATATTTCAAAGTAAACTGGTCGAGCAGATACCCCTCGTGAACGGCGTGAATTTCAACACCGTCAACGCCTGCTTCTTTAAGGAGAACCGCAGTTTTTGCAAAAGCCTCCACCATGGTTTTGATTTCATCCGCAGTCATTTCCCGGGACGGTACCTTATCCGACCATCTGTTGGGAGAGGGGCTGGGCGCCGCAGTGATCTTGTCGAAATTCATAAAAGGCTTGCTGAGGGTGCGCAGCGCTTTGTTTGAATACAGCATTTCCATCATGGGGCTTATGGTAAATGACCGCCCGAAGCCTGCCGTAAGCTGAACAAAAAGCTTGGCGCCGGTCTTATGGAATTCAGGCATCCACTCGGCCAGATCCTTATACATCTTTTTGTTCTTATACAGCCACTGGCCAAGCATGGGGTTGTATACGGGCTGACAGCCGGGCAGGATAAGTCCCGCGTTGTTGTCAGCCACTTCCTTTATAAACCGCGCTCCCATCCTGTCAAAATGGTTCTTTTCCATCCAGCCCAAAAGGTTGGTGCCGCCCATACTCGTTAAAACTATGCGGTTTTTGATCTCACAGTTTCCTATTTTCCAGGGCGTGAACAGCGGATTAAGTCTTTCGTCCATACAGTAACCTCCGAAAAAAATATTGGTTTGGTACTTTATTTACATTATAGCATTTTCTGCCGTTTTTTGCAATATTTCGGCAAAAACCGCCGCGTACATATACGAAAAATACCATAAGCATCAAGAGAGAAAAGGGGTATACTTCCCTTTTCTCTCCAAGTCCTCCGGGCAGAGCCCGAAAAAGCTCTCCCGTTTCAGCAAAAGTTATTCCGCAGTCTCCCCGTTATCGGCGTCATCGGCCTCCCCCGGCACAGGGTCGGGAAGCCTGCCGTAAAGAGCGGAAAGCTCGCGTATTTCCGCGGCAAGAGAAGCATTGAGCGCCGACGCGCTGACTCTCCACTGCCAGTTGCCGCCAAGTATGCCCGGCGTGTTCATACGCGACTCGTATCCAAGCTCCAGATAGTCCTGCATCTGCGCCACAAACAGATCTGCAACGCTTGCAAGTCCCGCCCGTATCATGGCGCAGGCAATACTGTCGTCTTCTTTTATGCCGAGGTACTTTCTGCAATATTCCACATCTTCCGCGGAGGCGTCATGCTCCCATGCCGCAGCGGGAGCATTGTCATGAGTGCCCGTGTAGCATACGCAATGACGGGGGTAAGTATGAGGCAGATAGTTTGAAGGCTCTCTTGCGTCAAAGGCAAACTCCAGAACCTTCATACCGGGCAGCCCCGACTCTTCAAGAAGCTGTTTCACCTCAGGGGTCAGGTACCCCAGATCCTCCGCAATAAAGCGCATATCTCCGAACCATGAAGTAATAACGCGCACGAAGTCAATGCCGGGTCCCTTTACCCACTGACCGTTCTTTGCGGTAGTCTCGCCGTAAGGCACGGACCAGTAGCTTTCAAGACCTCTGAAATGGTCTATTCTGACCGCGTCGTAAAGCCGTCTTGCGCCGTCCACGCGCCGTATCCACCAGCCGTAGCCGTCAGCCTTCATTGCATCCCAGCGGTACAGAGGGTTGCCCCAAAGCTGACCGTCCTCGCTGAAATAATCCGGAGGCACGCCGGCCACGGCAGTGGGAATATTCTCCTCGTCAAGCTGGAAGAAATGAGGCTCCGCCCACACATCGGCGGAATCCATTGCCACATATATGGGCAGATCTCCTATAATACCTATCCCGCGGCTTGCGGCGTACTTTCTCA
>JBJDYY010000090.1:0-19787 GCA_051867715.1 Candidatus Avispirillum sp. | reverse complement strand
ATGTATCTTCTCCCCTCTCTTTAGAATCTCTCCCCTCTTCTCGACACGGAAGAACATCAAGGCGCCACGTTGCAAGGGCACAACACATTCGACTAAGTGCAGGGAGCTTGCGCCGTTAGCCTAAGTTTCAAGTATCGCTATGGAAGTAAAGCAACGCTAACGAGCGTGTCGATAGCAGACTTGTGGCTACTCACAGAAGGCAAGAATTGCAAACTGAACATTAACCGCAGGGGCGGACGGTTTCACCGTCCGATAAGCGTTAGAAAAAGGGCAGAAGAAAGTTCACTTTCTTCTGTACTTTTTCTCGCTTGCCGCTTACGCGGCACCCCTGCGGGGGATTTCTTCATCATAATTAAAAGTTTTTTGGGGTTCTTAGTACCTTTTTCTTAAAAAAGGTACTAAGCGGGGCGCGGGGCAGAGCCCCGCATATATCGTGAGCGGGGTTAGGTGCAGAGCCCCGGCAGAGCCCCGCATTTTTTCGTGGCAAGGGGCGGAGCCCCATATGCTATCGGTGCGCGGTGAGATGTGACTTTACACGGATTTTACATATTTTTGATTTTCCATTTTACACGGGTGATGTATATTTATATTGGATAAGTTTGAAAGAGTGATATGAGCCGCGGCGGGCAGTCTGCGGGCGGCACGGGAGGTACTATTTGGATATTTTCGACATACTAACCATGATAGGCGGGCTGTGCCTGTTCCTGTTCGGTATGACTATTATGGGTCAGGCTCTGGAGAGGCGAGCCGGCAGCGGACTGCGTTCTCTGTTGGGACGAATGACCACGGGCAGGGGCGCGGGATTTCTCACCGGCTGCGGCGTTACCGCCGTAATTCAAAGCTCCTCCGCCACAACTGTAATGGTTGTAGGCTTCGTAAACTCCGGTATTATGACCCTGCGGCAGGCTATAAATGTCATCATGGGTGCAAATGTGGGCACAACCGTCACAAGCTGGCTTTTGTCCCTGGGCGGTATCGACAGCAGCAGTGTATGGGTAAGAATGCTGAAGCCCGCGTCCTTTACGCCTATACTGGCGCTTGTCGGTATCATTTTCTATATGTTCTGCAAAAGCTCAAAGAGAAAAGATACGGGAATGATACTTTTGGGCTTCGCAACGCTTATGTTCGGTATGGAGACTATGTCCGGCGCCGTGGCGGGACTTGCGGATGTGCCTGAATTCAGAAACCTGTTTATTGCCTTCAAAAACCCCGTCCTCGGTCTTGCCGCAGGCGCGCTGCTGACCGCAGCAATACAGTCAAGCTCCGCGTCGGTGGGCATACTTCAGGCGCTTGCCGTCACGGGTCAGGTGACATACGGCGCCGCCATTCCCATTATTATGGGTCAGAATATAGGCACCTGCATTACCGCCATTATGTCGGCTGTGGGCGCGAATAAAAATGCAAAGCGCGCAGCCTTTGTACACCTTTCCTTTAATGTTATCGGCTCCGCCGTGCTTCTTTCCGTCTTTGCAGTCGTCCGCGCCCTGTTCTCTCCGGCTGTTCTGGACGATACGGCTACCCGCTTCGGCATCGCCGTGTCGCATACCGCCTTTAATATTCTGTGCGTAATAATTCTTATGCCCATGGCTCCTCTGCTTGAAAAACTGGCTGTGAAGGTCATCCGCGATAAGGGTGAAGTAAAGAGCAGGAAACCCAGCGAGCTTGACGAGAGACTTCTGTCGACTCCCCCCGTGGCGTTGGAACAGTGCCGCAAAGCTGTCTGCGAGCTGGGCGAAAATTCTCTCTCGGCACTGAAGGACAGCCTTCACGCCATTGAAGCATACTCCCCGGAGCTTGATGAGAAAATACGCAAAACCGAGGAAATGACAGATAAATACGAGGACGCTCTCGGCACCTATCTTGTAAAGCTCAGCGCAAGACAGCTCAGCCGCACAGACAGCGAGGAGGCAGCAGAGCTTCTGAAAGTAATCGGCGACTTTGAAAGAATAGCAGACCACGGCGTAAATATTCTCGAGTCAGCCGCCGAGCTGCATTCAAAGGGACTAAAACTGTCCCACGCAGCAAAAGAAGAATTTACGGTTATTGCCGGCGCCGTCACCGAAATACTGGAGCGCTCTCTTGCCGCTTTTGAAAATAACGACCCTGCCGCCGCATCTGAAGTAGAGCCTCTGGAGGAAGTAGTTGACGACCTGAGGGATCGCCTCAGAGACAGGCATATACGCCGCGTACAGCAGGGAGATTGCAGTATTGAGGTCGGCTTTATCTGGTCCGATTTGCTTACAAATCTTGAAAGAAGCGCGGATCACTGCTCAAATATCGCAGGCTGCGTTATCGACACCGCCATGCATAACCTGAATATCCACGAAACTCTGCGCAATTCAAAGGACGAAGCCTTTCAGGAAAAATACCGCGCATTTGCGGTGAAATACGCCCTGCCGGGTAAAAATACCGTCGGGTAAATGAGAAATAAACGTAAAGCGGGCGGCGCATTTTGCGCCGCCCGCCGTTTTGGGTTTTCCGAAAACAACCTGCTATCGAGGCAGTTCTAAAGAGGCTTTTGCCGCTTGGCAATCCCGCCGCAGCGGAGGCTCCCCTGTGTAAGGGGAGCTGTCAGCGAAGCTGACTGAGGGATTGTTTTGGGGTAGTAGTGTGACAATCCCTCCGTCACGGCATACGCCGTGCCACCTCCCTTTACACAAGGGAGGCGAAAGTATCCCGCCGCATCTGAGGCTGTGGAGAAAATTTGCAGATGTCGAAGTATCGGCGGCTTACAGCCGCAGTCGGGGCCGCCGGCTTTGCCGGTGGTCATTATTATAAGCATACTAAAAGCGCCGCGCAGTTTCTGCGCGGCGCCCTTTGTCTTTTTTGGACCGTTTATCAGTCGTCAGACTCGACCAGCTTGATAAGCGCCATCTCTGCCGCGTCGCCGCGACGGGGACCGAGCTTATAAATTCTGGTGTAACCGCCGTTTCTGCCTGCGTAACCGGGGGCAATGGTGCTGAACAGCTTAGTTACCACTTCCTCTTTGGTGATGTATGCAAGCGCCTGACGGCGGGATGCAAGAGTGTTCTTCTTGCCGAGAGTTATCATCTTTTCGGCCATGGAGCGAACCTCTTTTGCGCGGCTCAGAGTCGTTTCGATAGAGCCGTTTTCAAGAAGATAGGTCACCATTCCGCGAAGCATGGCGTTTCTGTGCGCAGTAGGTCTGCCGAGCTTTCTTGTTCCGGGCATTGTTATGTCCTCCTTTTCGCATTACTTTGTCCTCACCTTTGTGAGGCGGGGCGGAAATCCTGTTACTCGTCTTCCTTCTTCAGCTCAAGGCCGAGGGAATGAAGCTTAGCAATGACTTCCTCCAGCGATTTCTTTCCGAGGTTACGGACTCTTATCATCTCTTCCTCGGTGCGGCTTACAAGATCTTCTACCGTATCAATGCCCGCACGCTTCAAGCAGTTGAAGCTTCTTACGGACAGGTCAAGCTCCTCAATGGTCATCTCAAGTACTTTTTCCTTAACGGTTGCAACACTTTCCACCATTATCTCAGTGTTCTTTGCCTCGTCCGAGAGATCTACGAACAAGTTGAGATGTTCGTTGAGTATCTTGGCTCCAAGTGAAATCGCTTCTTTTGCCGAGATGGTGCCGCTGGTCAGGATCTCAATAGTAAGCTTGTCAAAATCCGTAATGTTGCCTACGCGGGTGTTCTCGACATTGTAGTTTACATTGTACACCGGAGTGTAGATCGAATCTGTGAATATTGTTCCGATGGGTGCGGACATACCCTGATTTTCTTCAGCGTAGATCTGCTTGTTTCTCTCCTGAGAAACGTAACCGCGGCCCTTCTGGAAGGTCAGCTCCATATGGAAGCGTACACCCTCGCCCAGCGTTGCGATAACGTGCTCGGGATTCAGAATCTCAATATCAGCATCCTGCTTGATGTCGCCGGCGGTGACTGTGCAGGGACCCGTTACATCTATGACGGTATTCTTCAGCGCCACGGAATGAAGTTTCGCGGTAATGCCCTTTACATTCAGCACGATCTCGGTAACGTCTTCCTTCACGCCGTCGATGGTGGATATTTCGTGAAGAACTCCGTCGATCTTGATATTCGTAACTGCAACGCCGGGCAGCGAGGAAAGCAGCACTCTGCGCAGAGAGTTGCCGAGAGTGATGCCGTAGCCTCTCTCAAGCGGCTCTACAACGAAGGTGGCCTTGTCGCCGTTTTCACTGATGTCAAGAGTAACTATATTGGGCTTTTCTATTTCGATCATTGTAACAACCTCCTAATTATCATATTTTTTCCCTGTGTGCTCCGTCGGAGCACGGGGCGCTTTTGCGGCGCGTAATACACGGTTATGGGGAGACTGCCTTGACTCCTCGGCTATGCCGACCGTGGGCGGCCGCAAGGCAGGTTATTACTTAGAGTAAAACTCAATGATGAGCTGCTCGTTGAAGTCAAAGTCAACATCCTCACGGGAAGGAACTGCGATGACCTTAGCGCTTGCAGCGTCAGCATTTACCTCAAGCCACTTGGGAGCGTTGACGGATGCCATATTCTCCATAAGCTCCTTGAGCTTTTCGGAAGAACGGCTCTTCTCTTTCAGAGCAACAACATCTCCGACCTTGAGGATGATAGAGGGAATGTCAGCCTTTTTGCCGTTAAGGGTAAAGTGTGCGTGACGGACAAGCTGTCTCGCTTCCTTACGGCTGGAAGCCATACCCATTCTGTATACTACGTTATCGAAGCGGCGCTCAAGCAGAGACAGAAGGTTTTCACCTGCGATGCCTTCCTGATTGTCGGCTGCTACATAGTATTTCTTAAACTGCTTTTCCTGAACACCGTAGTAACGGCGTGCAGTCTGCTTTTCTCTCAGGTGCTGACCGTATTCCTTTACGGACTTGCGGCCTGCTCCGTGCTGACCGGGAACGGTTGCGCGACGGGCAACTGCACACTTATCTGTCAGGCAGCGGTCTCCTTTGAGGAAAAGCTTCTTTCCTTCTCTGCGGCAAAGCTTGCAGGAAGGTCCAGTATATCTTGCCATACCTTTATATCCTCCTTACTGATTATACGCGGCGGCGCTTGGGAGGGCGGCAGCCGTTATGAGGGATAGGAGTAACGTCCTTGATAAGGGTGATATTCAGACCGGTGGTCTGGAGAGCGCGGATAGCTGCTTCTCTGCCTGTTCCGGGACCCTTTACATATACCTCAACGGTCTTCATGCCATGCTCCATTGCGATCTTAGCCGCGGTCTCCGCTGCCGTCTGAGCGGCATAGGGAGTGGACTTTCTTGAGCCCTTGAAGCCCATTTCACCTGCAGACGCCCAGGAAATTGCGTTGCCCTGGAGATCGGTTATGGTGACGATGGTGTTGTTAAAGCTGGAGCGGATATGTGCTGCTCCGCTTTCCACGTTTTTACGTTCGCGGCGCTTCTTGGTCGTTTTCTTTACGTTTGCCATTTTTTCTCTGCTCCTCCTTTACTTCTTCTTATTTGCTATGGTCTTCGCGGGTCCCTTTCTGGTTCTCGCGTTGGTCTTGGTGCGCTGTCCGCGTACGGGAAGACCCTTTCTGTGTCTGATACCGCGATAGCAGTTGATCTCTACAAGTCTCTTGATGTTCATTGCGACCTCGCGGCGCAGCTCACCTTCAACCGTGTAGTTGTTTTCGATCTCGTCACGAAGCTTTGCGATCTCGTCCTCTGTGAGATCCTTCGCGCGCTTATCGGGGTCGATGCCGGTCTTTGCAAGGATGTCCTTGGAGCTCTTCAGACCGATACCGTAGATATAGGTAAGAGCAATCTCTACGCGCTTCTGATTCGGAATATCAACACCTGATATACGAGCCATTTGCTAATTTCACCTCTTTCGGGTATTTTTGTTTTTCCGGGTTATAAGCCCTGTCAGCCCTGTCTCTGCTTATGCTTGGGGTTTTCGCAGATGACCATTACGTGGCCGTGTCTCTTGATGATCTTGCACTTTTCGCAGATCTTCTTTACGGAAGGCCTTACTTTCACAGTAATAACCACCTTTCAATTAAAATCTACCGTACCCTTATTTGGTACGCCATGTGATCCGTCCCTTTGTGGGGTCGTAGATGGAAACCTCCACCGTAACCTTGTCGCCGGGCAGGATCTTGATATAATTCATTCTCAGCTTTCCTGAAATATGAGCGGTTACTATCATATCGTTGGGAAGCTTTACCTTGAAGGTTGCGTTAGGCAGTGCCTCAACGACGGTACCCTCAAATTCGATTACGTCATCTTTTGGCATAATTATGTCCGATGCCTTTCTTTTGACTTAATACTGTCGGCAGCATTTATGCTGTTCTCTAAAGCATCTCTCTCAAAAGCTTCAAGATAGCTTTTAAGATCGCTGTCTGAGGAAAGAACAGAGGTCGCCTCCCCGCTTGCGGCGGCTAAAACCGCAAGATGCCGAAGGCTTTTTTTCTTTGGCTTTGACAGCGGATGCAGTGCACCGTCGGCAATCGTCACACGCTGACTGTCGCCGTCGCACCTGCCCGTGATCATATACAGCCGGAACCGGTCGCGCCCGCAAAGGGAGCGCACCACCGCACCGCGGCACTCTTCTGCGCCGCTCATCAGTCCACCTTTGTCAGCAGCAGGGCGCCCTCGTCGGTGATTGCCACCGTGTGCTCGTAGTGAGCGGACAGTTTTCCGTCCGCGGTGAGCACAGTCCAGCCGTCGGGCTGCTCAAGGACTCCCGTACCGCCTGCGTTCACCATAGGCTCAATGGCAATGACCATACCGCGGCATATGCGGGGTCCTCTGCCGGGAGTGCCGTAATTGGGAACGCTGGGGTCCTCGTGGAGGTCTCTGCCGACGCCGTGACCCACATACTTTCTTACCGTGGAATATCCCATGGACTCAACATATCCGTTGACCGCCGCGCCGATGTCGCCTATTCTGGCGCCCTCTTTTTCGGCGGCTGCAACGCCCAGTTCAAAGCTCTTTTTTGTAGCCTCGATAAGGCGCGCTGCCTCGTCGCTGATCTTTCCTACGGGGAAGGTATTTGCGCTGTCTCCGTGGAAGCCGTCAATATAGGCGCCCACATCGATCTTTACGATGTCTCCTTCTTTAAGATGTCTCTTTTTGGAGGGGATACCGTGTATCACTTCGTCGTTGATGCTGATGCACGCGCTGCCCGGAAATCCTCCGTATCCCAGAAATGAGGGCTTTGCCCCGCATCTTTCGATGTAGGTACGGATTATATGATCCAATTCAGCGGTGGTTATTCCTTCACGCACGGCCTCACCGGCGAGCATAAGCGCTTCGCCGGTAATTCTGCCTGCGTGCTGCATTTTTTTGATCTGTTCGGAATTCTTTAGATAGATCATTATTATACTGCCTTACTTTCCTCAGCCCTCAAGCGCTTTCGCCGTGAGAGCCGTGGTATCCTCAAGCTTCTCCTGACCTTCTACGGTCTTAAGAAGTCCCTTCTCTGCGTAAAAGGCTTTCAGCGGCTCCGTCGTCTCGTGGTAGGTTGCCAGTCTCTGTGCAACCACCTTCGGGTCGTCGTCGCTTCTAACCGTCAGCTTTTCGCCGCAAACGCAGTATTCGCCTGCCGGGGAAGGGTTATATTCCGTATGATAGGTGGCGCCGCATTTTTTACATACGCGTCTGCCGCTCATACGTTTGAGGATCTTTTCGTCGGGTACCTCTATGCTTATTACGTCCGTGATCTCCACGCCCATATCCTCAAGCGCCTGCGCCTGAGGTACGGTGCGGGGAAATCCGTCCAGAATGAAGCCGTTGGCACAGTCACTGTCGGAAAGCCGGTCCTTGATGATGCCGATGACGACCTCATCGGGAACCAGGGCGCCTGCGTCTGTATACTGCTTGGCGCTCTTACCCATGTCAGTGCCGTTTTTAATCGCTTCTCTTATGATCGCGCCGGTGGAGATCGCAGGAATGCCGTACTTCTCGGAGATTATCTCCGCCTGCGTGCCCTTGCCTGCGCCGGGTGCGCCCAGAAGTATTAGCTTTATGCTTCTTGCCATACTCTTCTCCGTCCGATTATTCAAGGAAGCCCTTGTAATGACGCATAGTCATCTGTCCCTCGATTTCTCTTGCGGTTTCAATGACCACGCCTACGATAATGATGATGGACGAGCCGCCGAAAGTGAGCCCGCTCATAGCGTTACCGGTGATAAGGTTCAGGATCATGGGGAATACCGCGATAAAGCTGAGGAAGATTGCGCCGATAAGTGTTATTCTGTTAAGAACCTTGGTAATATAGTCGCTGGTAGGCTTACCGGGGCGGATACCGGGAATGGAGCCGCCGTTCTTTTTCAGGTTATTTGATACTTCCACGGGGTTGAAGGAAATCAGGATGTAGAAGTAAGCAAATGCGATGATAAGAACAAAGGTAAGCACTGCGTACAGGGGAGATCCGCTGTCGAACACCTTGAAAAACTTATCCCAGAAGCCGCCCTCCTTGGGATTTACAAACATACCGATAGTAGCGGGAAGGCTGACTATGGAGCTTGCAAATATAATGGGCATTACTCCGGTGTTGTTAAGCTTAATGGGCAGGGTGGAGTTCTGTCCGCCGTACATCTTTCTGCCGACAACCTTCTTTGCGTACTGCACGGGCAGTCTTCTTTCGGAGTCGTTGATGAATACTATAAGCACCACCATAACGAGACCCAGAACAACTGCGCCCACAGCTACCAGTATACCGGTCCACAGATGCTGGGTCTTTGCGCCGGTAGCATACTGATACAGACCGTATACGATAGAAGGTGCACGGGAAATGATGTTTACAAACAGGATAAGAGACACACCGTTGCCGATACCGCTTTCGTTGATCTTCTCTGCCAGCCACATTACAAGCGACGAGCCTGCGCAGTAGCATGCTACTATTACAACTGCCGCGAACACATTGCCCTGAGCTTCGTCGGTAAGCATATTGTAGTTCTTAAGCATGAAGTAATAGCCGACTGCAGTCAGCAGTGAAAGAGCAACCGTTACATATCTGGTTATCTGGTTCAGCTTCTTTCTGCCGTCCTCACCCTCCTTGGAGAGTCTCTCCAGAGCGGGGATGGCAACTGCAAGCAGCTGGATAACGATGGATGCGGTAATATAGGGTGAGATGTTCAGCGCGAACAGGGTTGCGTTTGCAAACGCGCCGCCTGTCAGGATGTTCAGGTACTGCATAAGTCCCTGGGAGCTCTCCGCTATGGAGCCGGATACCGCTGCGCTTACAAAAGGCACAGGGATCTGAGCACCTATCCTGTAAAGGAGCAGAATGAACAGAGAGAAGAGGATCTTCTTTCTGAGGTCTGCCATATTCCAAGCATTTCTAAGCGTCTGGAACACTTTACTTCACCTCGGCCTTTCCACCTGCAGCTTCGATCTTTTCTTTCGCTGTCTGTGAAAAGACTTTTGCCTCAACGGTTAATTTCTTGGTGAGTTCGCCGTTTGCCAGCACCTTAAGTCCGTCCAGGGGCTTTGAGATAACGCCCTTTTCGCAAAGCGCGTCAAGGGTAACGGTCTCGCCGTCCTCAAACTTTGCATTGAGTGTGCCGACATTTACGATCGCGTAATGCGTTGCAAATCTGTTCTTAAAGCCTCTCTTGGGAAGCTTTCTGTAAAGGGGCAGCTGGCCGCCTTCAAATCCGATACGGACGCCGCCGCCGGAACGGGCGTTCTGACCCTTATGGCCCTTGCCTGCGGTCTTGCCGTTGCCGCTGCCTGCGCCTCTGCCTTTACGCCAAGCCGGCTTTGCTGCGCCGGGTGCCGGTGAAAGTTCATGGAGCTTCATGGTTTTTCCTCCTTACGTTTTTTTGTTATTTAGTGTTTGGAGTGGTTTACGCCTTCTCCACGGTTACAAGGTGGCTGAGCACCTTGACTTTTCCGTCCAGCACGGGGCCGTCCTGGTGGACGATGGAGTCACCGATCTTTCTGAGACCGAGAGACGCCGCAGTTGCCTTCTGGTTCGGCTTTGCGCCGATGAGGCTCTTTTTAAGAGTTACTTTAGTCATTTTCAGCACCTCCTCAGCCCTTGACGACCTGCTCTGCGCTGATTCCGCGGGTCTTTGCGACCTGCTCAACGGTTCTCAGCGCCTTCAGACCCTCAAAGGTTGCCTTTATAACGTTGGTGGGGTTATTGGAGCGGAGGCTCTTTGCACGAATGTTCTTGATGCCTGCAAGCTCGACTACCGCACGGACAGTCTTACCTGCGATGACACCGGTACCGGGTGCGGCGGGCTTGAGAAGAACTCTGCCTGCGCCGTACTCGCCCAGAATTTCGTGGGGGATCGTGGTATCCTTGAGAGAAACCTCGATCATATTCTTTTTAGCGTCCTCGATGCCCTTGCGGATAGCCTCGGGCACTTCGGCTGCCTTGCCGAGTCCGTAGCCTACATGACCGTTGCCGTCGCCCACTACCATGAGAGCTGCAAAGCGGGCGATACGACCGCCCTTTACAGTCTTGGAAACGCGGTTGACTGCCACAAGTCTTTCCTGAAGCTCGTCGGCTGCTATATCAAACTTGTTAGCCATATTTTTGTATTACTCCTATTTTGATGTTTAATTTTGTGAATTAAACAGTGTACAAACCGGTCTTCTGTCCGGGGGGCGTCAGAACTTCAGTCCTGCTTCTCTTGCGCCCTCAGCCAGCTCCGATACACGTCCGTGATAGATATAGCCGCCACGGTCAAATACAACTGTTTCGATGCCCTTTGCAATAGCCTTTTCGCCTACTGCCTTACCGACCTTCTTAGCCGCTTCCTTGTTGCTTCCGATTCCCTCGAAGCCTGCTTCGATGGTAGATGCGGAGACCAGGGTTACGCCTGCAACGTCATCAATGATCTGGGCATAAATGTTCTTGTTGGAACGATAAACAGCAAGTCTGGGGCACTCAGCGGTACCGGAAATCTTTCCGCGTACTCTGGCGTGTCTCTTAAGGCGCTGCTTGTTTTTATCCTTCTTTGAAACCATACCTGTCGTCTCCTTTCATTACTTACCGGCTTTTCCGGCCTTACGGCGGATATGCTCGTTTTCGTATTTGATACCTTTACCGAGGTAGGGCTCGGGAGGTCTCTTTTCGCGGATCTGTGCCGCTACCTGACCGCACTTCTGCTTGGAGGGGCTCTTTACGATGACGGTGTTTGCATCGGGAACCTCGAACTTAACGTCGTCGCTTTCCTCGAAGATCACGTCATGTGAATAACCCAGCTTAAGCGTCAGGGTCTTGCCGGACTTTTCAGCTCTGTAACCTACTCCGTTGATGACGAGCTTCTTGGAGTAACCTTCGGTCACGCCGACTACCATGTTATGGATAAGTGCGCGGGTAAGACCGTGGATTGCTCTCATTTCCTTCTCATCGTTGGGGCGTGCAACGGTTACTACGCTGCCGTCCTTTGTAAGGGTCATTGCGGGGCTGAAAGTCTCGCACAGGGTGCCCAGAGGGCCTTTAACCGTAACTACATTTCCGTCTGCGATGGTGAAATCAACACCTGCGGGAATGTTTACGGGTTCTCTACCTATTCTTGACATTATATTTCCCCCTTCCCTTACCAGACAAAGGCGAGGATCTCGCCGCCGACCTTTTCGGCTCTTGCCTTCTTGTCGGTCATTATGCCCTTAGAGGTGGATACGATGGCGATACCCAGACCGTTCATAACTCTGGGCATATCCTCGTAGTTGGAGTAAATACGGAGACCGGGCTTGGAAACTCTGCGGAGACCGTGAATTACCTTTGCCTTGCCTGCCTCGTATTTCAGCGTTACTCTGATGACGCCCTGCTTGCCGTCCTCAATGATCTGAACACCCTTGATGTAACCTTCGTTGAGAAGTATATCAGCAATGGCCTTCTTCATGTTGGAGGCGGGAATGTCAACAGTTTCGTGCTTTGCGTTGTTCGCGTTTCTGATTCTTGTCAGCATATCCGCGATAACATCAGACATCTGCATTTCTTTATTCCTCCTGTCATGCAAGTTATTGTCTTGCTGCCCCGGCTTTCCGGGGCCGCTCACCGGCGGTTAACGGCGCAGCGGGTCGGCCAATACGGGCACGGGACAGCCCCTGCCCTTTTTCTTTGCCTTCCCGAGGCCTTACGCCGTTCCTATCGGCGCGGAACACGGCGAAAAGCTGTGCTTTTCGCTGAGTTTAAGGTATGCTCTTCTTACCAGCTTGCTTTTCTTACGCCGGGGATTTCGCCCTTGTAAGCAAGCTCTCTGAAGCAGATACGGCAAATACCGTACTTACGCATATAAGAATGAGGACGGCCGCAGAGCTTGCAGCGGGTATACTCTCTGGTGGAGTACTTCTGCTTTTTCTGCTGCTTCAGTATCATAGCTTTCTTTGCCATAATTATCTCTCCTCTCCTGCTTTTGCAAAGGGTGCGCCCAGCATAGTCAGCAGGTCTCTTGCCTCTGCGTCGGTATTTGCGGTGGTTACGAACACGATGTCCATACCGCGGATCTTGTCGATCTTGTCATAATCGATCTCGGGGAATATAAGCTGCTCCTTCAGACCAAGCGCGTAGTTGCCGCGGCCGTCGAAAGCGTCGGGATTGATACCCTTGAAGTCGCGCACACGGGGAAGTGCGAAGTTGAACAGTCTGTCAACGAACTCGTACATAATCTCGCCGCGAAGCGTAACTTTTGCGCCGATCTTCATGCCCTCACGGAGCTTGAAGTTTGCCACTGACTTTCTTGCGTAGGTGGGAACTGCTTTCTGTCCCGTGATCTGTGAAAGCTCACCGATGATAGTATCGATAACCTTGGTGTTATCCTTAGCGTCGCCTGCGCCCACATTGACAACGATCTTGTCAAGCTTCGGGATCTGCATGACGCTCTTGTACTGATACTTTTTCATCAGCGCGGGGGCAACGTCGGCTTTATACATATCTCTAATTCTTGCCATTTCCGTTTACCTCCCATCAAAGCTCTGCGCCGCACTTGGCGCATACTCTTGTTTTCTTGTCGCCCTCTACCTTGTAGCTTGCGCGGGTTGCAGCCTTGCACTTGGAGCAGTAAAGCTGAGCCTTGCATGCGTAGAAAGGCGCCTCTGCGTCTACGATACCGCCGTTTTCCTTGGGCGGGCGGGGCTTAAGGTGCTTCTTAACAAGGTTTACGCCCTCAACGATGATCTTGCCTTCCTTGGGGGAAACCTGAAGAACCTTACCCTTTGTGCCCTTGTCATCACCGGAAACGATAATTACTGTATCGTCACGCTTTACATGAAGCTTACTCATATTACGCTACCTCCTTACAGTACTTCCGGTGCCAGGGACAGTATCTTGGTGTACTCGTGCTCGCGGAGCTCGCGGGCAACAGGCCCGAAGATACGGGTTCCCTTGGGCGTTTTGTCGTCGTTGATGACAACTGCTGCGTTCTCATCAAACTTAATGTAAGAACCGTCGGCACGGCGAAGTCCCTTTACGCTTCTTACTATAACAGCCTTGACAACGTCGCCCTTCTTGACAACGCCGCCGGGGGCCGCTTTCTTTACAGCACATACGACTACATCACCGATGTTGCCGTAACGTCTGCCGGAGCCGCCAAGCACTCTGATGCACATAAGCTCTTTTGCACCGGTGTTGTCAGCTACCTTCATTAATGACTGCTGCTGAATCATTTATAGCAAGTCCTCCTGTCTTTGATTTAGGCATGCTCTTTGACATGCTTCTCTTTGTTTAGGAGCGGTGAATATTACTTCGCCTTCTCGATGATCTCTACGAGACGCCATCTCTTGGTTGCGGACAGCGGTCTCGTCTCCATAACCTTAACGGTATCTCCTACGCCGCACTCGTTCTTTTCGTCATGGGCGTGGATCTTAACCGTTCTCTTGATGATTTTACCGTAAGTGGGATGCTTTACGTTATCGGCTATTGCCACAACGATGGTCTTGTCCATCTTGTCGCTGACAACCTTGCCCACTCTGGTTTTTCTCAGTGCGCGTGTTTCGTCTGCCATCTCAGTACCCCCTTACGCATTCTTCTCGCTAAGGACCGTCATGACCCTTGCGATATCTTTCTTCACGTCCGCAATCTTGTGGGGGTTGTCAAGCTGATTGATCGCGTGCTGGAAGCGAAGATTAAACAGTTCCTTCTTCAGATCGACGAGCTTTGCGCTCAGATCTGCTTCAGACATAGCTCTAAGTTCAGTTGCTTTCACAGCTTATCCCTCCAGTTCCTTATCAAGCTGCTCCTTAGTGACGAAACGACACTTTATGGGGAGCTTGTGCATCGCAAGACGCATTGCTTCTCTTGCGATATCCTCGGTTACGCCGTCCATCTCGAACATAACGCGGCCGGGCTTAACCACAGCCACCCAATATTCGGGAGAACCTTTACCGGAACCCATTCGGGTCTCGGCAGGCTTCTCGGTGATGGGCTTATCCGGGAATATCTTAATCCATACCTTACCGCCACGCTTGGTGTAACGGGTCATAGCGATACGGGCTGCCTCGATCTGATTGGAGGTGATCCATGCAGGCTCGAGAGCTACAAGTCCGTAACTACCGCTGGTAACTCTGTTGCCGCGGAGAGCGCGTCCCTTAAGACGGCCTCTCTGAACACGGCGGTATTTAACTCTTTTAGGCATTAACATTATCGTGCGCCCCCTTCCTTATTCTCTCTGGGTGCGCGAGGCGCTCTGCTGTCGCGGGGGCCTCTGTTGCCGTCGCGTCTGTCACCGCGGGGACCTCTGCTGTCGCGGCGGTCACCTCCGCGGCGGTTGTCGCGGCGATCACCGCGGCGGTCGTTTCTGCGGTTCTGCTGCTGACGGCGCTCTTCAGACGCACCGGTCTGAATTCTTGCTACCTCGGGAAGCACCTCGCCCTTGAAGATCCAAACCTTAACGCCGATCTTACCGTAGGTGGTGTTAGCCTCCCAGAAGCCGTAGTCTATATCCGCGCGAAGGGTCTGCAGCGGAATAGTACCCTCGTGGTAGTGCTCGGAACGCGCGATCTCGGCGCCGCCCAGACGGCCGGAAACCGCGATCTTTATACCCTTAGCGCCCATGCGCATGGTGCGTCCGATAGCCTGCTTCATTGCACGGCGGAAGCCGATACGTCTTTCAAGCTGGCTTGCGATGTTCTCAGCTACGAGCTGAGCGCTCATCTCCACGGGCTTTACTGCGATCACATTGAGAGATACGGGCACGCCCGCCATCTTCTCCACATCGGCACGGAGCTTTTCAATCTCTGTACCGTCGCGTCCGATGATCATACCGGGCTTTGCGCAGTGGATATAAATGCGCATCTTGCCGGTGTTGTCTCTCTCGATTTCGATCTTAGGAATTCCGGCGTTGAGGAGACGCTTCTTCAGATAATTTCTGATTTTGTAGTCATTTACCAGGGTGTCGCCGAAGACTTCGTCTTTAGCGTACCATCTGGAGTCCCAGTTTTTGATTACACCCACTCTGAGTCCGTGGGGATTAACTTTCTGACCCATAGTCCGTCTGCCTCCTTCATTCCTTTTCTTTCACCGCGAGGGTGATATGGCTGGTTCTCTTCAGTATTCTGTCGGCGCTGCCTTTACCGCGGGGCATCATTCTCTTCAGAGTCATGCCGGGGGTAACGAAGCACTCGGATACATAAAGATTGTCTTTGTTCATGCCGAAGTTGTTCTCCGCGTCTGCAACTGCTCTGTTCAGAAGCTTTGTGAGATCCTCACAAGCTGCCTTGGGAGTGTTCTTCAGGATACCGCGGGCAACATCCACGTCCTTGCCGCGGATAAGATCCAGAACGATCTTTACCTTGCGGGGGGAGATGCGAACGAACTTCAGATAAGATCTTGCTTCTTTAGCTTCCATTTCTCATTTCCTCCCTGATTACTTACCGTTGTTGGACGTCTTGGAGCCGGCGTGCCCCTTGAAAGTACGGGTGGGAGCAAACTCACCGAGCTTGTGTCCTACCATGTCCTCGGTAACATATACCGGGATGTGCTTTCTGCCGTCGTGAACAGCGATTGTGTGTCCCACGAATTCGGGGAATATGGTGGATGCTCTGGACCAGGTCTTGAGCACCTTTTTCTCACCCTTTTCGTTCATAGCGCATACGCGAGCGTACAGCTTTGCTTCAACGAAGGGTGCCTTCTTAAGACTTCTGCTCATTTACTTAGCTCCTCCTCACTTGCTGTTTCTGCGCTTTACGATGAACTTATCGGTCCTTGCCTTCTTGTTACGGGTCTTATAACCCAGAGCAGGCTTACCCCAAGGAGTAACAGGGCCGGGACGACCGATGGGAGAACGACCTTCACCACCGCCGTGGGGGTGGTCGCAGGGGTTCATGACGGAACCGCGTACCGTAGGACGGATGCCCATGTGACGCTTACGTCCGGCTTTACCGATCTTGACCGTATCGTGCTCGATGTTGGATACCTGACCGATGGTAGCCTTACAGTCCATACGGATGTATCTCACCTCGCCGGAGGGGAGACGCACCTGAGCCATAGAGCCTTCCTTAGCCATAAGCTGTGCCTGAGTGCCCGCGCTTCTTACAAGCTGAGCGCCCTTGCCGGGATAAAGCTCGATGTTGTGGATAAAGGTACCTACGGGGATGTTGGCAATGGGAAGCGTGTTGCCTGCCTTGATGTCCGCGTCCGCGCCGGAGTACAGCACGGTGCCGTCGGTGACACCTACGGGGCAGATGATATAGCTCTTATTGCCGTCCTCATCCTGAAGAAGTGCGATATACGCCGTTCTGTTGGGGTCGTACTCGACGCCTACTACGGTTGCCGGCTTCTCGCCGGAACGCTTGAAGTCGATTATACGGTACTTCTGACGGTTTCCGCCGCCCTTGTGACGGACGGTGATTCTGCCGTAGCTGTTACGGCCGGAATTCTTCTTCTTTACCGTGATAAGGCTCTTCTCAGGAGTCTTTTTGGTGATTTCCTCAAAGGAGGGCACCGACATATTTCTTCTTGCCGGTGATGTAGGCTTATACTTAATTGTAGGCATTTTCTACTTCCTCCTTAGTTCATTCCCTCGAAGAACTCGATCGTCTTGGAGTCAGCCTTCAGCGTAACGATAGCTTTCGTCCACGCGGAGGTGTAGCCGCTCTTGTAACGGAGTCTCTTGGGTTTTCTTTTAACATTGATGGTATTTACCTTTGCAACCTTTACGCCGAACAGCTCTTCAACCGCGCTTGCGATCTCGGGCTTTGTAGCGTCGGGAGCAACCTTGAAGGTATACTTCTTGGAGGAAATACCGTCCATAGCTTTCTCAGTGATGATAGGCTTCAGAATGATGTCCTGTGCAAGCTTCATTTCGCATATACCTCCTCGATCTTTTCGACCGCCGCCTTGGCAGCGACGAGAGAGTCGCAGTTCAGTATATCGTATACGTTGATCTCGTTATACTGGGAGACCTTTACGCCCTCGATGTTGCGAAGGCTTGCCACAGCGGTCGCGTCGTTCTCTGCGAGAACTACCAGCGCCTTCTTGCCTGCCTTAATGTCGCTGAGCATCTTAGCCATGGTCTTCGTCTTGTACTCTGCCGTCTTGATCTCGTCGACAACGATCATTTCGCCGCCTACGACCTTTGCGGAGAGTGCGCTGAACATTGCAAGTCTCTTGATCTTCTTGTTCATCTTTACCTTATAGGTACGGGGCTTGGGACCCAGAGCTACGCCGCCGTGAGTCCACTGGGGAGCTCTTGTGGAGCCCTGTCTTGCGCGTCCGCTGCCCTTCTGTCTCCAGGGCTTCTTGCCGCCGCCGGAAACCTCGGTGCGGGTCAGAGTGGACTGTGTGCCCTGTCTCTGATTCATAAGGTAAGCTCTTACAGCAGAATGGAGGATGCTGGTCTTGACCTCTGCGCCGAATACTTTGTCGGACAGATCCATCTTGCCGACTTCAGCACCTGCCATATTCAATACTTTAATTTCAGGCATTTGTTTCTCCTCCTTCCGACTTATGCTTTAACGCTGTCGCGGATGAAGACGATGCCGCCCTTTGCGCCGGGAACGGCGCCCTTGACAGCGATAAGACCCTTTTCCGCGTCGATTTTAACTACCTCAAGGTTCAGAACGGTGACCTGCTCGTTACCGTACTGACCGGCCATCTTCTTGTTCTTAAACACACGAGAGGGGGATGAGCAAGCGCCCATTGAACCGACCTGACGGTGGATAGGACCGGTACCGTGAGTCATTTTCAGAATGTGGTTGCCCCATCTCTTTACAGCGCCGGTATATCCGCGGCCCTTCGTAATGCCGGTAATGTCGACCTTCTCGCCTGCGGCGAAGGTATCGGCGGCCACTACGTCACCTACGTTCATATCGGCAGCTCCATCAAGACGGAACTCTTTCAGGTGTCTCTTAGCGGAGACGCCCGCCTTCTTGAAATGACCTGCAGCCGGCTTTGTAACCAGCTTTTCTCTGATGTCATCGAAGCCGAGCTGTACGGCATCGTAGCCATCGTTTTCCGCAGTCTTTTTCTGCACTACGGGGCAGGGACCTGCTTCGATCACCGTTACGGGGATCGCAGCACCGTTGTCCGCGAAAATCTGGGTCATACCCAGCTTTCTTCCGATGATTCCTTTTTTCATCGTTTTTTCCTCCTGTAAGGTTATTGGTTGATACTGCTTAATTTTCCGAAAAGCCGCTTCGGAAGCATCAACTTGACCTTTCCGCCATCAAGCGCCGCATACGCATATATAATATCGAAGGAAGTAACGGCTCCTTCGGGCGCTCTGTACGTGGAAATGTTGGCTTTTTTACCGTTTTGAGACCGGGGTTTACTTAACCTCTTTTGCCTCGATCTCGACGCCGGCGGGAAGTTCAACGCCCAGAAGCGCTTCAACAACCTTTGCGTCAGCATTCTCAAGAACGATGAGTCTCTTGTGAGTGCGCTGCTCAAACTGCTCGCGGCTGTCCTTGTACTTGTGGACTGCGCGCAGAATGGTTACGATCTCCTTCTCCGTAGGGAGAGGAATGGGACCGGATACCTCAGCGCCGTTTCTCTTGGCGATCTCCACGATCTTTGCAGCCGCGGTGTCTACCAGAGTGTGCTCGTAGCTCTTGAGTCTTACCTTGATCTTTGTTGCCACTTTTCTTGCCTCCTGTTTTATCTTTGATGAGGCGACGAACACGCATCCGGGCGTTTCCGCGCCCTCCTCAAGTAATCCGGATTCAAGCCTTGCTGCAATTCGCACCGAGCCGTCGCCCGACGCGGCTTGCCGCCGCCCGATCCGGAGCCTGACAGACGCACCATACACACGCAAGGGTCGCCCGTACCTGCTCATATTCGCCTTCGCCTGCCTTATGCGGCAGACATACTCCGCGGAAATTTCCCGTCGCGCCGTAGCATAGCGGACGGCCACCTCCCGCATCTTCGCACATCAAGCGGAGATATTTTACCATATATTAAGGAATATTTCAACTACCGACGAAAAAATATCTCCCGATTTTTATTGAAATATTCAGAGAAATTTTTCACTAATTTTTGTGCAATTTGACTATAAATTATACATATAGTTTCATCCTCTCCCCAAGGCACAATATTTAGTTTTTCGCTCCGAAACGGACAGCAGCGCGGCTCCGCCCCGTACCCCGACAAAGTAAGCCGTACGCCGCCTCATATACCGAAAAAGAGCATCGTGGCTCCGCAGGGGCTATGCAGTGGCTATGCCCCGGCTCTGCCCCGTGTCCCGGCTTAGGGTGTTTTCTAGAAAAAGCACCCCGAGACCCCAAAAACTCAAATAGGATAAGGGAAAATAGTATTTTCAAAGCGCGAAGAAATGCGCGATTTGCTTTTGGAATTGCGGAATGGAATTCAGACTTGATTATCAGCTGACAGAAATGGAGAGAGAAAGATTCGAAGGGACTGCTGTCCCGGCAGCAGTCCCTCCGAGCCACCCTGCCCGGCTA
>JBJDYY010000089.1:0-19882 GCA_051867715.1 Candidatus Avispirillum sp. | reverse complement strand
ATCCATTCTTCAAGTATGCCTATAACGCCCAAAAGACGGGGAGTGGAATCTATAAGCACATTGAAATTGCAGCTGAATTCATCCTGGAGAGGGGTCTGGCGGTAAAGCTTTGCCATAAGCTTGTCCGGGTCTGTGCCTCTTGCAAGGTCAAGAGTAAGCTTGAAGCCGTTAAGGTCTATTTCGTCGCGCACGTCCTTGACCTCTTTGAGCTTGCCCTCTTTTATCATATCCACTATCTTTTTCATAATAGCTTCTATGGAGGTGGAATATGGAATCTGGATTATATCTATGCAGTTGTTTTCGCGGTCATAGGAGTAGCGGGCGCGAAGCTTTACGCTGCCGTGACCTGTTTCGAATATTTCCCTCATCTGGTCGCGGTCGTAAAGCAGCATGGCGCCGCCTGAAAAATCGGGCGCTTTTATAAGCGTCATCATTTTATCAACGGTAATGCGGGGATTTTTCAGCAGTGCTATGGTGCCGTCGCATACCTCTGCAAGGTTGAACGAACATATGTTTGAAGCCATACCTACCGCAATACCCATATTGGGAGAAACGAGAATATTGGGGAAAGTGGTGGGCAGCAGCACGGGCTCGACCGTGGTGTTGTCGTAGTTCGGCACCATATCAACGGCGTTTTTGTCAATTCCCGAGAAAAGCTCGTTGCATATGGGGTCAAGCTTTGCTTCTGTATAACGGGAGGCGGCGTATGCCATATCTCGGCTGTACTGCTTGCCGAAAGAACCCTTTGAGTCGACAAAGGGATGCAGCAGCGCCTCATTGCCTCTTGTAAGACGGACCATTGTTTCATAAATGGATGCGTCGCCGTGAGGGTTAAGGTGCATGGTAGCGCCTACGATATTGGCGCTTTTTGTCCTGGGACCCGTAAGCAGTCCCATATCGTACATAGTATACAGCAGCTTGCGGTGAGAGGGCTTAAAGCCGTCGATCTCCGGTATGGCGCGGGAAATTATGACGCTCATGGCGTACGGCATATAGTTTGACTCAATAGTCTCGGTAATGGGTTGATTAAGTATCTCAGCCTCGGGTGCTTCAACTGTTTCTGCTGTCTTTTTCTTTCTTGCCATAAAACCGTACCTTTCAAATCATTATTTATTTCAATACAATATGTGCAGAATTTTGAGGTCTTGCGGACTAAAGCTTTACGACCTCACAGCCCGCCGCTCTGATAATGCGGTTGTAAAGCGCCAGAAACTCGTCTGTTTTCGGCGGCAGGTGTGCGTAGATAACATCAGCGCAAAGGCCGTCCGTGTCCCTGAGAAGCGAAAACAGGCGCTTCATCTGAGTATGGGCGTCTCCGCTTGCACCTATATCCATTACGAAAGCACGGGTAAAGTCGCCTATCTCCTCCGTGTATGCAAGCACCGCGCATTTTTCTTTTCGTGAGTTTACATACTCTTTGAACTGTTCCCTGTCTCCGTCAAGCAAAACCAGACGGGAGGCGGGGGCGTAATGCTTGTATTTCATACCCGGAGACTGGGGCTTGTCTCCCGCTGCCGTCGGGTCTGTTACCGCTGCCGCAACCCGTACATCGGGTATAACGGAGCAAAGCTCGCGGGGGATTATTTCACCGGGGCGAAGGACTGTGCAGACACCGTCCTCAATTTTTATTACGGTGGATTCCACGCCTATATCGCAGCTTCCGCCGTCAAGTATCATTTCAATTCGCCCGTCCATATCGTGAAGCACATGGCTTGCAGATGTTGGTGACGGTGCGCCGGAAATATTTGCGGAGGGCGCCGCGATTGGCACTCCTGCTGCCTTAATCAGCGCTCTTGCCACTGGATGTGAGGGACAGCGCACCGCTACGGTGTCAAGTCCGCCCGTAACTGACGGGGGAATACTGTCTTTTTTCGGCAGTATTACGGTCAGGGGACCGGGCGAAAAGCGCCGGCACAGCGCGTAATAGGTTTCGTTGGTATAAGCGAATGCTTCTGCTTCCTCTGGGGCGGCGACATGAACTATAAGCGGATTGTCACCGGGGCGTCCTTTTGCCGCAAATATTTTTTCCGCAGCCTTTGGGTCATAGGCATTTCCGCCAAGACCGTAAACGGTCTCCGTGGGGAAAGCTACAAGGCCGCCGCAGCGGATGATTTCGCCCGCCTTTGACAGTATCTCCGTATCTTGCGGGGTCACTTTTATAAACTCAGTAATCAAAGCGAGTCCCCTCCCCTGAGCTTTTCGGCAGTGTCAGCGGCGCTCAGCGCGTCAATAAGCGCGTCTATGTCGCCGTTGATTATGCTGTCAAGGGTATAAAGCGTAAGCCCTATTCGGTGGTCGGAAACCCTTCCCTCGCGGAAATTGTAGGTGCGTATGCGCTCGCTTCGGTCGCCCGTACCGACCTGACTGCGCCGCTCTCCGGCAATTTTCTCGTTTTGCTCTCTCTGCTTCATATCGTACAGCTTTGCGCGGAGCAGTTTCATCGCCTTGTCCTTGTTTTTGAACTGGCTGCGCTCGTCCTGACACTCCACAACTATTCCCGTAGGCTTGTGAATGATACGGATGGCTGACTCTGTTTTGTTTATGTGTTGTCCGCCCGCACCGCTTGACTTACAGGTCTCGATTTCCAGATCCTTCGGGTCAAGCTCTACGCTTACATCCTCAACCTCAGGCAGCACCGCAACGGTGGCGGTGGAGGTCTGTATCCGTCCCGAGGACTCCGTTTCGGGTACTCTCTGAACACGGTGTACGCCTGACTCAAACTTAAAGCGGGAGTATGCGCCCGCGCCCGATACGGTAAAGGTTATTTCCTTAAAGCCGCCAAGCTCCGTTTCGTTTTGCGACATTACTTCGGTTTTGAAGCCTTTTCTGTCCGCGTACATACTGTACATACGGTAAAGTACAGCGGCAAACAGCGCCGCTTCCTCGCCTCCCGCGCCTGCACGTATTTCTACGGCGACATCCTTTTCGTCGTTGGGGTCTTTGGGCAGCAGCAGTATTTTCAGCTTTTGCTCGGATTCGCGCAGTTTGTCGCGGAGAAGATAATATTCCTCCTGAGCCATAGCGCGCATTTCCGCGTCGGACTCGCTCTCCATCAGAGAGGCGGCGTCCTCCATTTCGACGGCGGTTTTTTCGTAGCTTTCAAACTCCTCCATCAGAGGGGTAAGCTCTTTGTATTCGCGCATAAGCTTTTTGTAGCGCTCGTTGTCGCTGAGCGTTTCCGGAAGCGCGAGAGACGTCTCTATGTCTTTATATCTTTCTTTAACTTCTTTCAGCTTGTTTATCATATAAATCTCCGACCTTTTTAGGTTTTGCATTATTTCATTTCACGGCGCAGAAGCGCCGATAACGCAAGCTACCTGTAAAAAGCCAGAAATGCTCTGTAAGCACAGTAAAGGTCAACCTTCGATATGGCCTCGAAGGGCGCGTGCATGGAAATTACGGGCACACCGATGTCCACGGTGTCAATATTGTGATTTGCAATAAATCTTGCAACAGTGCCGCTGCCACCGCCGTCTACTCTGCCCGGCTCCGCAGTCTGCCACAGCACGCCGTCGGAGTCGAAAATATCGCGCAGCTTTCCCAGATATTCGGAGGAAGCGTCGCTGGTAGAGGATTTTCCTCTTGCGCCGTTGTATTTATTTATAACAACGCCGCTGCCCGCAAAGGCGGTGTTGCGCTTTTCAAAGCAGTCGGAAAAGCCGGGGTCGTATGCGGCGCTCACATCGGTGGAAAGACAGGAGGAACGGCTTCTGCAAACTCTGCCGCTGCCGCCGAGAGACTCAGAGAGCTCGTCAATAAGCTCGGAAAGCAGACTGCACTGCATACCCGTAACTCCGTCGCTGCCCGTTTCCTCTTTGTCGGCAAGCACGCACATAAGAGTGTGACTGCTGTCGGTGCTGTCGCACAGAGCGGTCAGCGCGGGATAGGCGCATACTTTATCGTCATGACCGTAGCCGCCCATAAGCCAGCGGTCAAGTCCTATATCCACGGGTCGTCCCGCAGGAACGAGACAAAGCTCCGCTGTCATAAAATCGGCTTCTTTTATGCCGTATTTTTCGTTCAGAAGCTTCATAAGGTTGAGTTTTACGGCGTCTGAGGTATCAGCCGCCGCGCCGTTTTCGCGGTAAGGAGATGCGCAGGCAACGGCGTTCATGACCTCGCCGTCATAGGCGTGGTCAAGAGGCTTCTTTCCCTGCTCGCCGCTGAGATGAGGAAGCAGGTCGCTTATCATAAGAACAGGATCGCCGCTGTCCTCGCCGATACATATATCCACATTCTTTCCGCCGGAAAGGGTGACGGTACCGTGCAGGGCAAGCGGCAAAGTAGGCCACTGATACTTGCGCAGACCGCCGTAATAATGGGTTTTAAGATATGCAAAACCGGAATCCTCGTACAGGGGATTCTGTTTCAGATCAAGCCGGGGAGAGTCTATATGTGCGGCGCATATGCGTATACCGTTGTTTATATCCTCGGTACCGATACGGAACGCAAACAGACTTTTGTCTCTGTTGTTAAGATAATACTTGCCGCCGCACTCTATACTGTCGCCCAGACGGTACTCCTCAAATCCCTGCTTTTTAAGCATTTCCACAGAGGTTTTTACCGCTTCCCTTTCCGTTTTGGAATTGAAAAGATATTCGGCGTAACCCTTTGCGTATTCCATTGCCGCGGAAAGCTCCCCGTCGCTCATTATTTCAAAAGCGGATTTTTTGCGATAGAAAAGCCTGTCCGCAAGCGCTTTTGCTTCATTTATGCTTTCCGCATTATTTTTGTGTTCTTCCATTTTTCCGTGTCCTTTCAATTACGATGATTTTACAAAAATTCAATCACTCAAAATACAGCCTTTTATATACTTCATTTGCCTTTGAGACCTTTTTTACATAGCGGGAGGTCTCTTTATACGGTATTTTTTTCAGCCTGCCGGTGCTGTCAATCAGCTCCTCGTCCTCAAGCCAGCCGTCAACGGTGCCCTGTCCTGCGTTGTAAGCAGCATACACCTCGTTCCAGCTACCGTATCTTATGTAAAGGTATGCCAGATAGTATGTGCCGTATTTGATGTTTGTATCCGGATCGTACAGCATGGCGCTGTTCAGGTTTTCTTTAAGGGTCGAGGTGAGCCAGTTGAAGGTGTCGGGCATCATCTGCATAAGCCCTATGGCGCCGGCGTCGGAAACCGCACCCGAGTCAAAATTGCTCTCGACCTTTATGACCGAATAAACCACATATTCGGGTACACCGTATTCGGCACAGTATTTCTCTACTTCGTCCGTATATTTCAGCGGGTAGTTGGCCCTGTCAATAGCGTCCCATACGGTCTGGAACAAAAGACCGAAAAGTATGGCTACAAGGAGTATTATTACAATAACAATGCTCCGGACTATTGCTTTTTTCTGTATCATAGTTATGACCATACCTTTCTTAGGATTTGTGTCGCTCAGCCTTAAAGCCCGTATTTTTCGCAGATACGCTCTACCTGAGAGACGGGATCGCACCCGTCACCGTTTTCTATTTCCTCGTCGCAAAGCCTGCGAAGCTCTTCGCAGCTCATCTGAGACGCGAGCCGCTGTTCTGCCTTATAGGGAGAAATACCGTCCCGCTCGCAAATACGGGAAATGCAGACCTCTTCCGGCGCGCTGACAAACACCGTTATATCACACCGGGCGTCAAAGCCGCTTTCAAACAGCAGAGGTGCGTCCAGAATCACCGCCTTTACGCCCCGCTTTTCGTATTCCGTTATTCTCCTGAGACATTCGGCAAGAATATATTTATGAGTTATTCTGTCTAGGGTGCGAAGTCTGTCACGGGCTCCGGGGGCAAATACTATATCCGCAAGGGCGCGTCTGTCAAGGCTGCCGTCCGGGGCGATGACTTCCTCTCCGAACTCTCGGCTGACCTCCGCAAGACATTCCGAGGGGGCTTCCCTGTCGCCGCTCATGAGCTCTCTGTATACGGCGTCTGTGTCCACGGACGGTATGCCGCGGCGAAAAAACAGCTTTGAAACATAGCCTTTTCCGCTGCCGCTTCTGCCGCACAGACCGATTATTTTTATGTGCCGCACACCGATGCCTCCCTAAAATTATTTGAAATCAATAAATATTTGATGCTCTGAAACCGAAATTTATATTTCCAGCCTCAGACCGCCCTGTCTGTCGGACTCATAGGCTTTCTCCATAATAAGCTGTACCGCCGCCGCGTCATCAAATGACGGAGACGGAGTCTCTGTGCGGTATACATGCTCCAAAAACGAATACATACTGCCCACATGACCTCTGAGCCAGCCCACAGGTGCTTTTTGTCCGGGGAAAACTCCGGAGGGCGCGGGATATCTGCCGCAGCATTCTATCCGTGTAAAGCCGCGCTCCTTTTCAGGTCTGTCGCCGTCGTAAAAATACAGGAAATTCGGGTCCATCAGGTCAAACTTCACACTGCCGCGGGTACCGTAGATTTCAAAAGTATGATCGTCGTTTGTGCCCTGCATTATTTTACCCACTGCAATAGTACCGCAGGCGCCGCACTTCAGCCTTGCCGTCATATAAAACGCTTCGTCGGCGTTGGTATTCCACATTTTTCCGTCGGCGCCGAGCCGCTTGCTGTACGCGATCTGCGAAAGTCCGGAAACTGACTCAAACTCGCCGCAAAGCATACGGATTAAATCAATCGAGTGACTTCCCAAATCAAACAAAACTCCGCCGCCGCATATATCTCTGTCCTGCTTCCAGCCGGCCCGTCTGTCGGGGTCGGCGGCGCTTGAATGGTAAAAACGTCCCGCAAAGCTGAGTATATCTCCCAGTCTTCCGTCGGCTGCAAGCTCTGCCGCTCTCATAACGGGCAGCAGAAAACGTGTGTTGAATACGATACCTCCCAGAACTCCCGCGTTTTTTGCAAGAGAAGCGATTTCCGCCGCCTGCTGAGCGCTGACGCACAGAGGCTTTTCGCAATATATATGCTTGCCTGCTTTAATAGCGGCTTTCAGCGTCTCATAATGATATATATTAGGCGTACATATGTCCACGATGTCTATATCGGGGTCACTGAGAAGCTCTTCTTCGTTTTCGTAAGCCTTTTCAAAGCCGTAGCGGCGTGCGGCTGCCTGCGCGTTTTCAAAGTGAGCGCAGCAAACGCCTTTAATGCGCGCTTCAAAAGGAAGCTCCGAGTAAAAATATTTCAGATTTTCAACTGCGTATGCGTGGGTTTTTCCCATGCCGCCGAAGCCGATTATGCCAATATTCATTCCGATCACCGCCGCAAAGAATTATAAATTTCCATATAAAATAAATATATCACAAATCGGCGCAATATTCAATAAAATTGTGTAAATATATTTATGTACGTGCGTACCATTGGGATTTTTAATAATTTAATCAAAAATTTTTTCAAAAACTGTTGACAACAGAAAAAATCCGTAGTATTATACAAGTAATTTAATACACTAAACCGATGAAGCGGAGATAACGGCAATAATGCCTTTACAGAGAGCCTGCGATGCTGAGAATCAGGCAAGAAACAAGTTGTCAAATGGACCGCCGAGGGTGCAGTCAAATGTGAAAAGCACAGAGTATTCTGCAACGCGTGGGCATGCGTCAGTTGTCGGGGGTATGTCGGTATCCTGCTAAGCGCACGGTATTTTCCGTGAATTCAAGGTGGCACCGCGGATAGTTTTATTCGTCCTTGACAGAGAGTATATTCTGTCGGGGCGTTTTTCTTTTTCCCGGCAAAATATAAAGACGCACAAAGAGGCAAACGGAGGTAATACTATGCTATGGACAAAACGATGGCGGGCATTGAAATGATGCTGATACGAAACAAAACATTTAATTACACATAACGGAGGAAAAGAAAATGAAAAACGGAAAAATCCCCTACAAGATCTATCTCAGCGAAAGCGAAATGCCCACGGCATGGTATAATCTGCGCGCCGATATGAAGAAGAAGCCGGCGCCGCTCCTGAACCCCGGCACTCACGAGCCTATGACGGCGCAGGAACTTTCCGGCGTATTCTGTGAAGATCTTGTGGCTCAGGAACTTGACAACGATACGGCGTATTTTGAAATCCCCGAGGAAATCCGCGATTTTTACAAAATGTACCGCCCTTCTCCTCTTGTGCGCGCTTACTGCCTTGAGGAAAAGCTGGGCACTCCCGCGAAGATTTATTACAAATTCGAGGGCAACAACACCAGCGGAAGCCACAAGCTGAATTCCGCAATTGCTCAGGCTTATTACGCCAAAAAACAGGGTCTTAAGGGCGTCACTACGGAAACCGGCGCCGGGCAGTGGGGCACGGCGCTTTCCATGGCATGTTCATACTTCGGGCTTGACTGCAAGGTATTTATGGTAAAATGCTCCTATGAGCAGAAGCCTTTCAGACGTGAGGTTATGCGCACCTACGGCGCATCCGTTACCCCTTCCCCCTCCACGGAGACAGAAGTGGGCAGAAAGATTCTCAGCGAACATCCCGGTACAACAGGAAGCCTTGGGTGTGCAATTTCAGAAGCAGTTGAAAAAGCGGTCACAAACGACGGATACAGATATGTGCTGGGCAGCGTTTTGAATCAGGTACTGCTCCATCAGTCCGTCATCGGTCTTGAAACAAAAACAGCTCTCGATAAATACGGCGTGAAGCCGGATATTATCATCGGCTGCGCGGGCGGCGGCTCCAATCTGGGCGGACTTATTGCTCCCTTTATGGGTGAAAAGCTGCGCGGCGTGGCAGATTACCGCATTATAGCAGTAGAACCCGCATCTTGCCCCAGCTTTACCAGAGGTATATACGCCTACGATTTCTGCGACACGGGCATGGTTTGCCCTCTTGCGAAAATGTATACTTTGGGATGTGACTTCATTCCCTCCGCAAACCACGCCGGCGGTCTGCGCTATCACGGCATGAGCTCTATTCTGTCCGAGCTGTACGATCAGGGGCTTATGGAAGCGACCAGCGTAAAGCAGACGGATGTTTTTGAGGCGGCGGAATACTTTGCAAGAGTCGAGGGAATCCTCCCCGCTCCCGAAAGCTCTCACGCCATCCGTGTTGCCATTGACGAAGCGCTGAAGTGCAAGGAAACCGGTGAGGAAAAAACTATCGTTTTCGGACTCACGGGCACCGGATATTTCGATATGGTGGCATACGAAAAATTCCACGACGGTGATATGAGCGATTATATTCCCACTGACGAGGAACTTGAAGTATACCGCAAAAAACTGCCGAAAATAGACTGAAAACTGATGAAAAACCGTTAAAAACAGGCTGATAGTCCACTAAAAGGCGCCGAAACCGGCGCCTTTTTTCAGTATCAGAATTCTTTATAAAAATCGGAAGCGTCAAAGAAAACAATACTGCCGGTGTCTGCCCGCAGCGAAAGGTATATGCTTCTACCTTCTGAGGAAGAATATATAATGCGGTACAGTTTCCCCGAAAGAACGCAGTCGGAAAGCATCAGTTGTCCTGTGTAAAGCTCTCTCGGCAGGCAGTCGACACATACTTCTTTTGAAAGTTTTTCCGCTGTCGCTTTGTCAAGCTTCGGAGCTCCTATATCGCAGTCATAGTGAAAACGGACGACGGAATTATACTGCGACGAAACGCAGGCGTACTGATTTTCGTTATACAGGTAGATATATTCGCCACCGTGACTTGCCCACTGATATTTTATGCCTTTGCATAAAACGCTGCCGTGCAGTTCTGTGCTGCGACCCGAATACGCCGACGGCGTATAGGCTTTTCGGTTTTCGGCATTTTGCGAAAAAGTGTATGTTCGGCGTCTGCATATATTGCAAATATCCTCTGTTGTACCGGAGCATACCGCAAGGCTCAGCACCGTATCAAGCTCGGAGTCATCATATTTGTTATTTTTAATATCCGTAAATACTTTTTCAAGAGTTCTTTTTACATCGCTTCCTACTTTAAGCTGCACTGCGCTGTCAAGAGCGCGCTGTGCTGCGTCCTGTACCGCTTGTGTATTGCCGCTGCTGACTGCGTTTCGTATTTCACGGGAAGCGTCACAAAGGTCTCCTGCGGCTTTTATTTCCATTGCTTCAAGCCTGTTATCTGCAGTTTTTTCAGCAGTATTGCCCTCTATATAGCTTATGACGGCGATAAGACAGAAAAAGACGGCAAAGCTGAGTGCCCTGATATATTTAAGTCTGTAATTCATTTTAATTGTTTTGCAAGCCGATATTATTTTCCCCTGCACAGGTGCGGGTACAACAAGTATTTTGAGCCATTATTTAATGAACTTTCCGCTTAAAAGATTTGACAAAAAGCCGAAAGCTTGATATAATGTTTTATATATGTAAATTATAAGGCGGATTTATGAAAAAACGCTTTGGAAAAGTTATCGGCAACGCCGTAAATATTGAGCTTTTGGCCACTGAGCTTGAAAACGGCACACAGAGCCACGCATATATTATCGAGGGTCCTGTCGGCAGCGGAAAGCACACTCTTGCAAAGGAAATATGCAAGGCGCTGTTCTGTCTACGGGAGGGCGAGGAGTTTCCCTGCGGAAAATGCCGTTTCTGCAAACTGACAGAAGCAGGTTACAACACCGATATAAGCTTTTTGTCAAAGGGAGAAAAAGCTACGATTTCCGTTGACGCCATACGGGAGCTGACCTCTACCATAAATTATGCTCCCGACGAGGGAAAATACAAGGTTTATATTATCGAGGATGCGGAAAGAATGACTCCCCAGGCACAGAATGCATTTCTTCTGTCGCTTGAAGAGCCTCCGTCATATGTGGTATTTTTGCTGCTTTGTACCGACTCCGTTTCCCTGCTCGAAACGGTGCGCAGCCGCGCGGTTACAATAAAAACGGAGCTGTTTTCAACTGATTTTGTTGAAAAGTGGCTGAAGTCATCCCCGCAAGTTGAAATGCTGGGTGCTGACAGCGGGGCGATACGAAACGCGGCAATTGCGTCCGGCGGGTCTTTGGGTGCGGCTCTTGCGGCTCTTGACACAAAGGCTGACGGCAGCGCCGCTCTTGCAAAGGAAGCAGAAATATTGGTTGAAAAGCTTTGCCGTGCGCCTCTTGCGCAAAGACTTTTGTATTTCTCGTCCCTGAAATATTCACGGGGCGAATATGAACAGCTTTTCGCTTTAGCGCTTAAAGCCCTGCGGGATCTTATAGCCGTTAAAACCGGGTTTAGCGAGACTCTTTTCTATACCGACAGAGAAAGCGCCGCGGCCGTTTGCTCCAGAGTAAAAATGAAAAGACTGGTTGAACTGTACGACGCGGTGTCGCTTGCCGACGCCGACATCAAAGCAAACGCTTCTCCGAACACCGTACTGACTTCCCTTGCCTGCAATAAGGCATAAATATATACAGAAAGGCATTGACTCTGATGACAGAAAATACCGAAAACGAGATAATAGAAGAAATTGCGCCCGATGAGAACATTGAGGTTATCGGCGTAAAGTTCAAGGACGGCGGAAAGGTCTACTATTTTTCGCCTGAGCATAAGGATTACAAGGCGGGCGACCGTGTTATCGTAAAGACCGCCAGAGGTGTGGAATTCGGCTTTGTGGCGGCGGGCAACAAGACCGTAAAGGGCAAGGATGTGGTTCAACCTCTGCGCCCCGTGGTACGCGAGGCCACAAAGGACGATATCCGGCGATATGAGTCCAACAAGCAGCTTGAGAAAAACGCATTTGATACCTGCGTCAAGATGATTGCAAAGCACTCTCTTGATATGAAGCTTATTGAGGCTGAATACACCTTTGACAATTCAAAGCTTTTGTTCTACTTCTCTGCCGACGGCAGAGTTGATTTCCGTGAGCTTGTAAAGGATCTTGCTTCCGTGTTCCACACCAGAATAGAGCTTCGCCAGATAGGTATAAGGGACGAGGCAAAAATGATGGGCGGAATCGGCGTGTGCGGCAGACCTTTTTGCTGTTCTACCTTTCTGTCTGACTTCGGTCAGGTATCCATTAAAATGGCAAAGGAACAGAATCTCAGCTTGAATTCCGCAAAAATATCCGGCACCTGCGGCAGGCTTATGTGCTGCCTGCGCTTTGAAAACGGCGTATATGAGGAGGAGCAGAAACGCACGCCTCCCGTGGATTCTAAGGTATCAACTCCCGACGGCACAGGCTATGTAAAGGAGACCGCGCCTCTTACGGGCATGTGCAAAGTGGTGCTTTCCGACAAAAACGGCGAAATTATAAAGACATATCACCGCGACAGGCTTAAGGTGCTTGAAGTAAAGCGCGCCGCTCCCGCACGGAAAAATACAAAAGATGACGGTGAGCCGGCTGACGACGAGCAGTAAAAATACGGCAAAAATGCAAATATTTTGACTTTTTTCAAAAAAGTATTTGCAAATCCGTCATAATATGTTATACTTAATTGCGATGTCTCGGGTGGCTTTGCCGCCGCCCTTGATATAAAGCGAAAATTTTACATACGGAGGCTAACTATGGCATACAAGATCTCTGATGACTGCATCGCTTGCGGCGCTTGTGCAGCTGAGTGTCCTGTGGGCGCTATCAGCGAGGGTGACGGAAAGTACGTTATCGACGCTGACGCTTGCCTTGATTGCGGCGCTTGCGCAGGTACCTGCCCTGTCAGCGCACCCCAGGCTGAATAATTACGGGAAAAGTGTCAAGGCGGAGCGTCTGCTCCGCCTTGTACTTTAATCGGTGTTTATGACAAAAAGTGATATTATTCTTTCAGATAATGAAAGACTTGACGAAATAAACGAAAACCTTACAATAATCCAGCGCACAGGCGGGCTGACCTTCGGCACGGACGCTTATCTGCTTGCCGCTTTTGTTAAAAAATGCGGGCGTGCCGCGGAACTGGGTACCGGTACGGGAGTCGCTTCCCTTTTGTGCCTTACTAAAAACAGAGCAGACAGCGTGTACGCTTTTGAAATTCAAAAGGATTTCGCTTCTCTTGCCGTGAGGAATGCGTGTCTCAACGGTCTTTCGGAGCGTATGAGGGTTATTGAAAAGGACGTGCGCGAGGCTGTACAAAGCGACACGGACGGAGCCGTTGACACCGTTTTTTCAAATCCGCCGTATATGAAGGCTTGCGGAGGTTTTTCCTCAAAGACCGATGAAATGAACACGGCGCGCAGGGAGCTTAACGGCAGTATCTATGATTTTTGCGCTGCCGCTTCAAGGCTTTTGCGGCACGGCGGGCTTTTCTACACGGTATGGCGTCCGGACAGGCTGTGCGATCTCGTATGTGCTCTCAGAGAAGCCGATATTGAGCCTAAGCGAATGGTTACGGTATACCCCGATACAAAGACTAAGCCTTGTCTTGTTCTGATTGAGTCAAAAAGAGGCGCCTCTCCCACGTTGATACAGTCCCGCCCGCTTATTATTTATCGGGAAAACACAAGAAAATATACTGAGGACATGCAAATGGTCTATGACAGTTTCAGTCTGGAGCATTTGTTCTGATTGCACTGATGGAAAAGCTGAAGCATACAGATATGAATACGGAGAAAAATAAGGTTCAGGGTGGTACTCTGTACCTTGTTGCCACACCTATCGGAAATCTGTCCGATTTATCGGAGCGGGCGCTGAAGGTGCTGTCCGAGGTGGATTTTGTTGCGGCGGAGGATACCAGAAATTCCGGACTTCTGCTCTCGCGCTTCGGTATTTCCAAGCCTCTTGTGAGTTACTATGAGCACAACAAGAGGGAGCGCGGAGAATATATAGTCTCGCGCCTTGAAAACGGCGAGTCCTGCGCACTTGTTACAGACGCGGGTATGCCTGCAATCAGCGACCCCGGTGAGGATATAGTGCGGCTTTGCGCAGAAAAAAATGTTCCTGTTACGGCGGTGCCCGGCTGCTGTGCAGCGGTTACCGCTCTTGCCCTGTCGGCGCTTGCCACGGGTCGATTTGCTTTTGAAGGCTTTCTTACCGTTAATCGCCATGACAGAATTGAGAGACTTATTTCCCTAAAAGACGAAGAGCGCACAATGATATTCTACGAGGCGCCGCACAAGCTGCTCCGCACTCTCTCCGATATGCTTGTATACCTGGGGGACCGGAAAATTACACTTTGCAGGGAGATGACGAAGCTCAATGAGGAGATCATCCGCACTACCCTGTCGGAGGCGGTGAGCATGTACTGCGAAAAGTCTCCAAAAGGTGAATATGTTTTAGTGGTAGAAGGCGGAATACATGATACAAAATCAGCCGACTGGCCTGAGGATCCCGAGGAGCATGTAAAAAAGTACGAGTCCGCGGGACTCTCACGAATGGACGCCATAAAAGCGGCGGCAAAAGAACGGGGCGTGCCGAAAGGTACATTATATAAGCAGCTTATAAGTGCTGAAAACAAGGAGGAATAACACGATGGAAAAGGAAAAGTTTTTTATTACCACAGCGATTGCATATGCTTCGCAGAAGCCGCATTTCGGCAATACCTACGAGGTTATCATGACCGACTGCGTGGCTCGTTATAAAAGGCAGAGAGGCTACGATGTGTTTTTCCTCACGGGTACCGATGAGCACGGTCAGAAAATCGAGGAAAAGGCCGCTGCGGCAGGTATAACTCCCAAGGAGTATGTTGACAAGGTGTCCGGCGAGATACGGGGTATATGGGATTTCATGGGCGCGTCTTACGATAAATTTATCCGCACTACTGACGATTACCACGAAAAGGCTGTAAGTCATGTTTTCAAAAAACTCTACGACCAGGGCGATATTTACAAGGGCGAATACAGCGGATGGTACTGCACTCCCTGCGAATCCTTTTTTACGGAAACACAGGTAGTCGACGGCAAGTGTCCCGACTGCGGCGCTCCTGTTAAAAAGGCTAAGGAGGAAGCGTATTTCTTCAAAATGAGCAAATACGCCGACCGCCTAATGGAGCATATCGAAAAGAACCCCGACTTTATTCAGCCGGAAGCCCGCAAAAAGGAAATGGTGAACAACTTCCTGAATGCGGGACTTCAGGATCTTTGCGTGTCCAGAACCTCTTTCAAGTGGGGTATTCAGACCTTTGACGAAAAGCATGTGGTTTATGTATGGCTTGACGCGCTTATGAACTATATTACCGCTCTCGGCTATGATCCTGACCTTGAAGAACAGCCGGAGCTGTTCAAAAAGTACTGGCCTGCGGAAGTTCACATAATCGGTAAGGATATACTCCGTTTCCATACTATCTACTGGCCTATTTTCCTTATGGCGCTTGACCTTCCCTTGCCGAAAAAGGTATTCGGTCATCCCTGGTTCAATTTCGGTACTGACAAGATGTCCAAATCAAAGGGCAATGTTATATACGCCGACAAGATGGCGGAGCATTTCGGAGTTGACGGCGTAAGGTATTACGCACTGGCTGAAATGCCATTTGCTTCCGACGGCTCTATTACCTACGAGAATGTTATTGCACGCTACAACAATGACCTTGCCAACAACTTAGGTAACCTTGTCAGCCGTACCGTTGCAATGACCAAAAAGTATTTTGACGGCGTTGTCCCCGCTCCCGCAAGCGAGGAAGGCACGGACGGCGAGCTGAAAGCAGCTGTGGCGGAGGCTGTGAAGAAATTCACCGCAGACATGGACGAATACCATATTGCGGACGCTCTGGAGAATGTGTTCAATATGCTTCGCCGCAGTAACAAGTATATTGACGAGACTGCTCCCTGGGTTCTTGCCAAAAATGAAGCTGACAGAGAGAGACTTGGTACTGTTATCTACAATCTGCTTGAGTGCATAAGAGTGGCTGCGGTGCTGCTTACTCCTGCTATTCCCGGCACCTGCAAGTCTATTTTCAGACAACTCGGCACGGATCTTGACAGCTATGAGTCTATTGAAAACTTCGGTGCCCTTGTGCCCGGCGGACTTGTGGGCGAGAGCGAAATGCTATTCTCAAGAATCGACGAGAAAAAGATGATGGAGACAGTAAACGCCGAGATAGAGGAAGCTAAAAAGCAGGCAGAGGCTATTAAAAAAGCACAGGAAAAGCCTGAGGGAGTTGCCCAGATCGGTATTGACGATTTTATGGGCGTTGAGCTGAGAACCGCTCAGATAATCGCCTGCGAAAGAGTGCCGAAAGCGAAGAAGCTTCTGAAGCTTTCAGTTGATCTCGGGTACGAAAAGCGTCAGGTGGTTTCCGGAATTGCAAAGTTCTATGAGCCCGAAGCGCTTATAGGCAAAAAGATAATTCTTGTGGCAAATCTCAAGCCCTGTGTGCTTTGCGGAGTTGAGTCAAACGGCATGATTCTCGCTTCCGGTGAGGAAACGGTCAGGGTAGTATTTCTTGCCGAGGACACGCCGCTTGGAGAGCGCGTAAGATAAGAAATAGGGGGACCGCAGAGCGGTCCCCTTATGTAAAGGTAAATATTTTAACGGAGAAGATCAGAGAAATGAGGCTTTTTGACACGCACGCCCACTACAACGACGGGCGTTTTGAAAGTGAATATCCCGGCGGAGCCGAGGGCGCAATCAAGGATTCCTTCGGTGCGGGAATAATAGGCTTTATCAACTGCGGCACCGATCCGAAGTCCTCGCGGGAGTCTTTGGCTCTTGCGGACAAATATAAAAATGTATATGCCGCCTGCGGTCTTCATCCCGAGGATGCGGAAAGATTTTCAGATGTTCTTGAAGATACTGTGGATGAAATCGCTTCCCTGCTTTCTCACCCTAAGGCTGTGGCGCTTGGGGAAATCGGTCTTGACTATCACTGGGATATTGACCGTGACATTCAGCATCGGGCGTTTGATATACAGCTCAGCACGGCAAAGTCTTTAGGTGTCCCTGTGATTATTCACGACAGAGACGCTCACGGCAAAACTCTTGAAATGATAAAACAGCATCCGGGGGTTATCGGAGTAATGCACGGATATTCGGGCAGCGCGGAAACTGCACTTGAATATCTTCGCCTGGGATGGTATATCTCATTCGGCGGGCCTGTTACCTACAAGAACGCGGAAAATGTGAGAAACGCGTTGAAAAGTGTGCCGACTGACAGGCTGCTTATTGAAACCGACTGTCCGTATCTGCCCCCTGTTCCCTACCGCGGCAAGGTAAATTGCTCCGCTTATATGTTCAGAACACTTGCGGCTATGGCGGCAGCGAGAGGCGAAAACGAGGAGGATTTAGCAGCGGCTACGGTTAAAAATACAGAAAACTTGTTTGGTATAAGTTTGTGTTGAAGTATAATCCGGTGAAGCCTAAATAGATGCATAAATTTTCTTCAGAAAACTTACTAAAATGTCTTTTGCTGATTTTCTATCGTGATATTCCCTTGCCTTGATTAAATAGTCATCAGTATCGGCATTTCGCAAAAGGTTTGCTGCTTCTCGCTTTTCTTCTTTATTTGTCAAATAGTATTCTCTGGCAATCTTAAATCTCGGCAGTTGAAGCGTAGCTTCGATTAAATCTGTCAACTGTTTTTCATCAAGATGATCCAGCGCTTGCTGAATGTACTTGAAAAACCAATCGGCTTGCTCAAAAAACAGGATCTCTTCCATTTGATTTTTCGATGCACCGGAATAGCTATCCAAAAACAAGAGCTGATACTTCTTTATAGCGTCTACGTCTTCCATTGTATGAAGCGAGAAATTACCGGTACCGCCGCAAAACTGGCGATAGCAGTACAGCGAATCCGGAATAATGCGAAGCGGTTCACCTCCGGATAAAAGGTGTAAATTAAGTATCTGATCGTCTCCCCAAAATAGTCTTTCAGACACATCTGAATCGGGAAGATTTTCAAGAAGTTTACGGTGATATACTTTGTTACATACACTGGTGGTCAAATGGGAACTTTCCCAATGACTGCAAAGTAATTTCGGATATTCCCGACTCATAAAAGTCCGGCTGTCAACGGAGATAGGTTTATTTACAGCTTTTATACTTCGTTTCAAATGATTGTATTTCTTGAAATATCCGAACTGAAGTACAGAATATTCACCGCTCGCCAGTTCATCATGCATTACCTTGAAAGCGTTTTTGTCAGCATAAAAATCGTCTGAATCGCAAAAGGTTATATATGTTCCGACAGTCTTTTCGGTACCGAATATTTTTGTTTGATACACTCCTCCGTTTTGCTTTTTGAAATAATGCATTCTGCTGTCTTTCTCGGCGTATGCTTTGCATATTTCCCCGGAAGAGTCTGTTGATCCGTCATCAACCAGAATCACTTCAAAATCGCCGAATGTCTGTGCTGTGATTGAATTCAAACACTCACTTAAATACTTTTCTTTGTTATATATCGGAATTATAACCGACAGCCACGGACTTTTCCCGCTGTTATTCATCATAAGTGTACTTCCCCCACGATAATTTACGCACGGTACCTTAACCGCAAACACATATATACAACATCATAATACCATCGGAAACGGATTATTTCAATACGCAAGCAGGAAATATTTGCAAGATTATTTTTTGAATAAGACTGATAACTGAAAAGCGATACCCGGTTGCTATGCCGAGTATCGCTGTATTTTTACCGCTCTTTCTCAAAACCTATCATAAGTCCGCCTTTTTCGCAGTAGAAGCTGCAAAGACCGCGGCTGCGGTATATATCGACTGTAGCCGTAGGAAACTTTTCGATGATCTGGTCTTTAAGGGAAAGGGCTGCGGATTCGTTTCGACAATGTCCTATTTTGACCTTTCCGCCGCGGACTCCCAGCTTTTCCATAATATGAACGATAGCCGAGAGCGCTTTTTTCTCGCCGCGGCTTTTTTCCATAGGGTCAAGCTCGCCTTTGTCGCTTGCCTTGCCTACAACTCTTATGCCCAAAAGTCCCGCCGCCTTTGCAACAAAGGGATTTACCCTGCCGTTATTTGCAAGGTTTTTCATGGATTCAAGCATAAAGATGAGACCGGTGCTGCTCTTATACTCAGTAATTTTTTCGCAGATGTCCTCATATGACATTCCGCTCAGTATGTACTCTTTCAGCTTTTCCACTATGAGCCACAACTCGGGACCTGCTGACAGGGAGTCAATGACGAAAACGCTGCGGTCGGGATGCTCCTCCTCGTAGTCATGCTTTGCTACTCTGGCGGCGTTGCAGCTACCCGACAGGGCGCCTGTTATGGTAACGCAGAACACTTTTTCCGCATCCCCGAAGCTTTCAAGCCAATCGGAGGATGAGGGACAGGCTGTGGTGGACTTGCCGTTATATGCAGAAAGTTCGTCTACCATTTGCTCCACATCAAGTTCCGAGTTATCCACATACTCTTTTGAATCGGTTATTATCTTCAGCGGAGCCGATGCAAAGGGTACGCCGTCGAGTGAGTTGAGATCTGCCGAGGAATCGGCTACTATTTTGAATTTTTCAACTGTTCCGTTTTTTTCAGTCATTAAGATGTCTCCTGTTATGCGTCAAGCGGGGGGCGTAAAAATGAACGCTGTGCGCGTCAGGCAAGTGTTTTTGCCTTTTTTCTGTTTTCAATTGCTTTCCAAACGGCGCTTACAATTATTACGCCGAGGATGCCGTTGATAATTCCCAAAACGGCGCCGGCAAAGACATCCGTGGGAAAATGGATATACAGATAAAGTCTTGAAAGTGCTACGCTTACTGCTATTATAAGTGCCGGTATTCCGAAGCGTCTGTCCCGTATCATCAGTACAGTGGCACATTCAAAGGACGCCAATGTATGACCTGAGGGAAACGATGCGTCGGAGGGTGCTTTTACAAGAAGCTGATCTATTGTCCTAAGTGCTCCTTCAAGGTCGTAGGGACGTACTCTGCCTATGACATTTTTCAGGATTCCGTTGCCTATAATAAGTCCGAGTATAAGGGCGGCGCCCATCATTATGCCTGTTTTGCGCGTTCTTTTGAAGAACAGAAACAGCACAGCCACGCATATCCAGAATATGCCGCCGTCACCCAAATGGGTAACAAGGGAGAAAAACACATCAAGAACCGGACATACTATATGCTCCTGTATATAGCGTAGGACCGAAACATCCCAGTTCTGTATGGCTTCGGGGAAATATGGTACCATTATTCTGTTCCCTCC
>JBJDYY010000088.1:0-19891 GCA_051867715.1 Candidatus Avispirillum sp. | reverse complement strand
AAAGTTTTATTTTTAAGTGTTTTTCAAATTACTTCCTTATGTGGCGTTAGCATTTGCAGCCCTGTTGTTTTTATTTGTTTCAAATATCTTCGTCCGCTGCGCCGTCAGTTTCGGCGGAAACGGCGGTTTCATCGGTTTCCATGCCGTCAGAGGTCATTACCTCATCTACGGTCATTTCTTCGTCCGCGATTTCGGGAGCTACTGTCTCGTCAAGCTCCACTTCCTTTTCCTCGGGATGAGCCACGGCGAGAGACACGATTGCCGTGTCCTCGGGCACCTTCATAACCCTGACGCCCTTAGACTTTGTAGCGCCGATAACGCGGATATCCTCCACCCGTATGCGCTTCAGCATACCGCTGGCGGTAATCATCACCACATCGTCCTCCGCGTCCGCAATAACGATACCTGCAAGAGGCGCGCCCGCCTTTTCAACATCGTGGCAGTAAACGCCGGTGTTGGGCCGTCTCATGCGGCTGAAGCAGTCAAATCCGCAGCGTTTACCCTGACCGTTTTCCGTAATGGTAACAAGCATATGATGCTTCTGCCATTCTTCGTCGTTTTCAATAAGCGCGGCGCCGATGACATAGTCGCCGTCAAACTTAAACTTGATAGCGGTAACACCGCGGCTGGTTCTGCCAACAATGCGCACATCGTCCTCGCTGTAACGGGAGCCGCGACCCAGATGTGTAGCAATAAACACATCCTTGGAGCCGTCGGAAACATCGGCGAAAATAAGCTCGTCGCCCTCGTCAAGACTGAGTGCAATTTTTCCGCCCTTGCGCTGATACTCGTACTCCGACAAAGGAGTTTTCTTGATAACACCCTGACGGGTCACCATTATGAGATACTTATCGGGATCAAAACCGGAAACAGGCACAATGGCAGTAACCTTTTCACCCGCTTCAATATCAATGATATTTACGATATTGGAGCCCTTTGCACCCCGGGAAGCCTCGGGAATACGGTAAGCCTTCTTGGCAAATATCTTTCCCTTATTGGTAAACATAAGAAGGATAGCATGGCTGTCTGACACCACCAGTTTTTCGGTAACATCCTCCTCCTTCATGGAGAGACCGCTCTTGCCCTGTGCGCCGCGACCTTGAGCGTTGTACTCGCTGACTCTCTGACGCTTGATGTATCCGGCGCCCGTCATGGTAATAACGCAGGAGTGACGCTCAATAAGATCCTCAAGCTCGATTTCGTCATGAGCCTCAACGATCTCGGTGCGTCTGGCATCACCGAACTTGCGGCGAACCTCCAGAAGCTCGTCCTTTATAATGCTCTTTATTTTTTCTTCATCCGCAAGGATAGCGCGCAGCTCCGTCACCTTTGCTTCCAGCTCTGCCAGCTTGTCCTCTATCTTCTGTCTTTCAAGACCGGACAGACGGCCCAGAGGCATGGTAACGATAGCCTGAGCCTGCTCCTCGGAGAGTCCCGCGTTATCGGCGGCGGCAAAAGCAGCAAGACCTTCACGGGTACCGATGTCGGCGTCCCTGTTTCCGTCGCCCTTGAAGCGCTCCATCAGGTTTACCTTGGCAGTGGGCGTGTCGGGGCTCTTTCTGATTATGGAAATTACCTCGTCGATATTGTCAATGGCGATTTTATATCCCTCGAACAGATGCGCCTCGTGAAGCGCCTTGTTCAGATCGAACTGGGTGCGCCTTGTAATAACGCTTTCCTGATGCTCGATGTAGCACTGAAGCACTTCCTTCAGGGACAGAATTTTCGGCTCGCCGTTTTTCAGCGCCAGCATATTTATGGCGCAGGTGTCCTGAAGCTGACTGTATTTGTAAAGCTGATTGAGAATAACCTCAAGATTTGCGTCCCGCCTGCACTCGATAACGATGCGCATACCGTGACGGCCGGACTCGTCTCTGATACCGGTAATACCCTCAATTCTCTTGTCGCGCACCAGATTGGCAATAGACTCCACAAGCATAGCCTTGTTGACCTGATAAGGAATCTCGGTCACGATTATGCGGTGCTTGTTTTCCTCAATATTGGCCTTTGCGCGCACCATAACCCGACCCCGTCCGGTCTCGTAAGCCTGACGGATACCGCCGAGGCCGTAAACCGTTGCAGCGGTTGGAAAGTCGGGACCCTTGATGTACTGCATAAGCTCGGCGACGCCCGCGTCCGGATGCTCCATAAGGTGGATGGTGCCGTCAATTACCTCCGACAGGTTGTGAGGGGGAATGTTGGTAGCCATACCCACCGCAATACCCACAGAGCCGTTTACCAAAAGGTTGGGGAAACGGGAGGGCAGTACGGTAGGCTCGCGCCGTCTGTTGTCGAAGTTGGGCATAAATTCCACAACTTCCTTTTCAATATCCCTCATCATTTCGCCGGAAATCTTCGACAGCCTCGCCTCGGTGTAACGGTAAGCGGCCGCGCCGTCACCGTCTACGGAGCCGAAGTTTCCGTGACCCTCTATAAGAGGATAACGGAGAGAGAAATCCTGCGCCATTCTTACCATAGAGCCGTAAACGGCAGAGTCTCCGTGAGGATGGTAACGGCCCAGCACGTCTCCGACGGTGGTAGCGGATTTCCTGAAAGGCTTGTCATAGGTCAGATTATCTTCATACATAGCGTAAAGAATACGCCTCTGACCGGGTTTCATACCGTCGCGCACATCAGGCAGCGCACGGCTGATTATGACCGACATGGAATACTCAAGAAAAGACTTGCGTACCTCCTTGTCCATATCCACCGGCGATATTTTCTGATCGGGAAATTCAATATTCGTGTTTTCGTCCACAGTTTTTACCCCGCTTTGGAAATATATAATTATCTAAAATTAACTCAGTTTTGCCCGCTCATATGGCGGGAAGCCTCTCTTGAAGCAAGCATCATGGAAATGTCGCAGTCCTTTTCTCTCACAATATGCTCAAGGATAAAGGATGCCAGAAAGCTGTCCCCGGCTCCCTTGAAATTTTTCACCCTGCAGGAAACCGCCTGACACATAAAGCTGCCCTCGGGACCTGCATAAACGCTGCCGTCCTCGCCCAGCGTGCAAAGCACGGCGCATTCCTCGTTTCTGTAAAACTCCAGAGCCGCCCGGACAGCGTCTATTCTCAGCTCTTCGCCGCTGCCCGCGATTTTAGTTCCGGAAAGTTTGCAAAACTCCGAAAGATTAGGTTTTATAAGGTCGGGAGTCGCTTCAACGCCCAGCTTCAGCGCCTCACCGTCGCAGTCAAGCACCGTATAAGCGCCGGCGCCCTTTGCAATGGAAACAAGCTTTCTGTAAAATGAAGAATCCGCGCCCGGCGGCAGACTTCCGCATATAAGTGCGGCGCATTTGTCACCGCAGTTAAGCTCCGATTTGAAGATACCGCAGAATTCCCGCAGATCTTCGTCGGAAAGCCTCATACCCGGCTCGTTTATCTGAGTCTGAGAGCCCTCGCAGTCAAGAACGGCAATATTATGCCGAAGCTTTCCGCGGCTTCTTACGCCGTATGTCGTAAGCCCCTCTTTTCTCAAGGCTCCCTCAAGCTCGCCCTGCCCGTCGTAAACCGTAAGGCAGACGCTTTCCTCACCCAGAGAGCGCAGAGTACGGGACACATTTATGCCCTTTCCGTTGTATGAAACGGCAGGCTCCTCTACTCTGTACAGCTTTCCGGGAGAAAAGGGCTCCGTGGTATCATAGTTTACATCTATACAAGGGTTGAGAGTAACGGTAATTATCTTCATCAGATGTCAATGTTTTCTGCAAATCTTGCGTTTTTCTCAATAAACTCGCGTCTGGGCTCCACCTTGTCTCCCATAAGCAGAGAAAACGCCTCGTCGCATGCCACCGCGTCGTTCATATCTACCCGAAGCAGCGTTCTCGTTTCCGGATCCATGGTAGTCTCCCAAAGCTGACTTGCGTCCATCTCACCGAGACCCTTATATCTGTCCGCAACGGTTTTTTCACCGAGACGCGCCATTATCTCGTCTCTCTGCGCGTCGGAATAAGCGTATTCCTGATGCTTGCCATTGTAAACCTTGTAAAGCGGCGGCTGTGCAAGATATACATGACCGTCCTCAATAAGCTGTCTCATATGACGGAAGAAGAATGTGAGAAGCAGCACTCTGATGTGAGAGCCGTCCACATCGGCATCGGCCATTATAATAATTTTGCCGTATCTCAGCTTTGTAATATCAAAAGCCTCACCGATACCGCAGCCCAGAGCCTGAATAATAGGAGTGATAGAAGGATTTGAATATACCTTGTCAAGACGGGATTTTTCTACATTAAGAACCTTACCTCTCAAAGGCAGAATAGCCTGGAAACGGCTGTCCCGTCCGCTTTTTGCGCTTCCTCCTGCGGAGTCTCCCTCTACAAGATAGATTTCGGTAAATTCAACTCTCTTGTCGTTGCAATCCGCAAGTTTTCCGGGCAGGGTGCTGACTTCAAGCACGTTTTTACGGGTAGATTCCCTTGCTTTTCTCGCCGCTTCCCTTGCTCGGTTTGCCGCAAGGGCTTTTTCAATAATCAGCTTTGCGGTAGCGGGATTTTCCTCAAAATATTCCTCCAGCTTTTTGGACACTATGTTGTCCACAATGCCGCGCACCTCGGAGTTTCCCAGCTTCGCCTTTGTCTGAGACTCAAACTGTGCGTCCGGCAGCTTTACGGAAACCACGGCGCAAAGACCCTCGCGGCAGTCCTCGCCGCTCAGAGCCTTGTCCTTTTCTTTCAGAATATTGTTTTTTCTGGCGTAATTGTTGACTGCTCGCGTCAGCGCTGTTTTGAATCCCACCTCATGAGTACCGCCGTCAATGGTCGCCATATTGTTGGCAAAAGTTACTATTACTTCATTATAGGAATCGTTGTACTGCATTGCAACTTCCGCGGTAATGTCACCCTTCTGCGCCTTCATGTAAATAACATCCGGGTGAATAAGATTGCAGTGCTTATTTTCGTTCAGATACTGTACAAAGGAGCGGATACCTCCCTCATACATAAGATCCTCTTCGGGAGCGTTTCCATCCTCGTCGCGGCTTTCTTCTCTTTCGTCCCTCAGAGCAATGCGGACTCCTGCGTTAAGGAAGGTCTGCTCGCGCATACGCTTCAAAAGCGTTTCATAGTCAAAATGAACATCCTCAAAAATAGTGGCGTCGGGCATAAAACGGACATACAGACCGTGCCTATCCCCGCAGTCTCCCTCGCATTTGAAGGGGCGAACCGTTTTGCCTTTTTCAAATCTCATGGTATAGCGCTTACCCTCGTAGCAGTTATCAACTTCCATCCACTCGGAAAGCGCGTTAACAACGGAGGCGCCCACACCGTGAAGACCTCCGGAAATCTTATAGCCCTGACCGCCGAATTTACCGCCGGCGTGAAGAATAGTAAATACCACTTCAAGGGTGGGTATACCCATTTTGTGATGTATCTGGCTGGGCACACCGCGCCCGTTATCCTGTACCGCAACGGAGCCGTCCTTCATGATCGTAACTTCGATCTTGTCGCAGTAGCCGGCCATTGCCTCGTCAATGGAGTTGTCAACTATCTCATAAACAAGATGGTGAAGTCCCCCGAGAGAAGTGGTACCGATATACATTCCGGGGCGTTTTCTTACAGCTTCAAGCCCCTCCAGCACCTGTATCTGATTTTCATCATATACCTGCGTGATTTTTTCTTCCGCCATTTTTTCTACCGATCCTTTTCATAAATAAACAAAGCATTGTCTCTGTATCCGGCGCTTGCTCTGCCGCTGAGTCCTTTTGATGAAATATGGGAGTAAACGGTCCAGGCTCCCCCCTCGCCGTCGTCACAGACCACCACAGACTTGGGCAGATCCTCTCCGGCAAGGATAACCTTTCCGTTTTTTTCGCTTTTTTTCAAAAAGTCTTTAGTGCAGGCGGTGGGGCTGTTAGTATCAATATCAAGTATTGCAATTACATCCCGCGTCCGCACCGTAACATCTTTACCGATGTGAAAAAACATTTTTTTAATTTTCCGCCGACCGTTACGGTCGGCGGTCTGTATCCTTTATTTTTCTTTCCGAAAGCATTATGCTTTCGGGGGATGAAAACGGTTTTTTTGCCGCATAATGCGGCATTATCTGCCGGTCATTCTCGTAGGCATGATAAAGAAATTGTAATGTACGGGATCTTTTCTTTCTCCCTCATCCTTTTCCTCTTTTTCCTTTTCGGAGGCTTCTATGCAAATACCCATAAGAGGACCGTTCATGCTGACTTTTACTGTCTCGTCACCCTCAGCAGCTTTAAGCGCGTCTAAAAGATAACGGCAGTTAAAGGCAATGACCAAAGGCTCTCCCGTCATGGAGCAGGGAATTTCCTCGTAAACGCTTCCGCCTGCGGAAACCGAAGATATTTTCAGCACATCTTCTTCAAATTCAAGTTTGATATAAGTTTTTGATGTGCTTCCGCCCAGCTTATCCTCCGTAACTATGGAAGCTCTTTCTGCGGCAGCAGTAAATGCAGCGGTATTTACATAAGCCGTTCTTTCAAACTGCTCGGGAATGACCCGCTTATAGTTCATATACTCGCTGTCTATAAGCCGTGAAAAATAGGTAAACTCACCGATTTTGAAAATTACGTGCTTTCTGGCAAGAGAAACGGTAATTACATCCTCGCTGTCGTGAACTATTCTCATAATTTCGCTGAGAATTTTTCCCGGCACTATAAACTGCGCGTCGGGAGCAGAAGAATCTTCAAGCTCATATTCCGAAAACGCAAAACGGTTTCCGTCGCAGCCGATGCACTTCATTTTTCCGCTTTCAATATTGAAGAACACACCGTTAAAAATTGCTTTCTGCGCATTCTGTGCTATGGAAAAAGCGGACTTTGAAATAAGGCTTCTAAAAACATACTGACAAAGAGTATAGTTTCTGTCTCCGCTGAGCAAAGGCAGAGCGGGAAAGTTTTCCCCGCCTACGGAGCTTATTTCAAAAAAGCTTGATCCGCAGGTGATTTTTGCTCTGTTTCTGTCGTCAATATCAATAGTTATTTCACCCTGAGGCATGCTTCTGACGATCTGCAGAATTTTCTGACCGTTAATAATAAAGCTGCCTTCGCTCATAATCTTTGCCGGAACGGAGGTACGAAGCCCCTTTTCCATATCGTAAGCGGTAATACGGCATTCTCCAGCCTCGTCGCCGGGACATTCAAAAAGTATGCCCTCAATGGAAGCAACGGTGTTTCTTGAAGGTGCAATGGAAGCTGCGGGAGAAAGAGCCGCAAGCAGTATATCTCTGTCAAAAATTACTTTCATAACAAATTCCTTTCGTGTAGTTTTTTAGATAATATAGTAAATAATATAATAAATTAAAAAGTAGTAGCAGTAGAGGCGCCGAAAAGTCTCAAAACTCAATTATTACTTTGTTTTCTAAGGAAAAATCAACCTGATTTTCCTCCCGTTTCTTTTGAAACCGCATTGAAACCGACATTATACTTTTTCTAAATTTTCAAGTTCTGCCGTCGGAATCAATTTTCTCTGTCTCGAAAGTTTTCAATTTTGAAAACCCGGCGGTGAAAACTGCGAAAAAAATCAGATAACCGAAGTTTTCAACAGCCTTTGAAAATCTGTTTCAAAAAGCCTGAAAGGTAAAAATAAGGAAAAATAGATAATTTCTAAAACTTTTCAAAGGGTTTATCGAAAAGGTTTTGAAACATTTTGAAAAATCATTCAAAACCGAAAAAGGGAAAAATTCAATTTCAGGAGTTTTTGACCTCTGCGATTATCTCCTGTATTTCGCTGCTCAGCTTGTCATCTACGCTGATTTCTTTTTCAATGGAGGCAATATTGGAATGAACGGTGGAATAATCTCTGTTCATCATTCTGCCGATAGCGGGAAGCGACAGGCCGAGAACTGTTTTTATTACATACATGGCCATATTTCTGGCGGTCTTGATGTTTTTAACCCGGCTTTTGCCCAGAATTTCTTCCACGGTTACATCGTATTTTCTCGCGGTCACTTCAAGAATGGTGTCCACGGTCTCCGCCACCGGCTTGTTTTCCCTGAAATATTCGGGAATTGAGGATTTCACCATTTCAAGGGTAATGGGCTTTCCGGAGAGAAAGGAAACTGCGCCGATTTTTTTAATAGCTCCTTCAATTTCACGGACATTAGAATTCAGCCGCTCAGCCAGAAAAGTAATTACATCGGTGGGAATACTGATATTTCCCTTTTCCGCCTTTTTACGAAGTATTGCAAGCCTCAGCTCGTATTCCGGAGGCTGCACATCTATGATCATGCCCTGGGTAAACCGGGTTTTTATTCTCTCCTCAAGAGTATACATTTCTTTGGGAGGACGGTCACTTGTAACAACAATCTGTTTGTTAGCTTCTATCAGCGCGTCAAAGGTATGAAAAAATTCAAGCTGTGTTGAGGGTTTGCCGGAAATAAACTGAATATCGTCTATCATCAGCATATCCACTCTGCGATATTTTGCTTTGAATTCCGCCATTTTCTTTTTTGACATACAGTCAAGCAGCTCATTCAGAAAATCCTCGCTTTTAGTGCATATGACCGTCATATCGGAATATTTTTTCAGCACTTCGTTTGCAATGGCGTACATAAGGTGAGTTTTACCCAGTCCCGACGGACCGTATATAAAAAGAGGATTAAAAGTGTGAGAGCCGTGGGGATCGTCAGCTACCGCCTTACAGCAGGAATATGCCATCTGGTTTGAGGAGCCCACCACAAATGTGTCAAAGGTATATGAGGGATTTATTCCTGAGCTTTTTGGCTTTGCAATGTCGGAATAAAGAGAATAGTCAACACTGTTTGCGCTGTCCTCCGAAAAGGTGTCACCGGAAAAATTTTCTCCGCTGTCAGAGGGAGAATAATCTTCAAAAGAGCCATGTTTTGTTTCTGTGCCCACTGTATAATTACCCGATTCGTGTACAGGCGCTTCCTGCGAGGGACCGTCGCAGATAAGCTCAACGGTGCATTCGCTGTCAAGAGCTTCCCTGACACTTTCCGTCACAAGCTTTTCATAGCGCTTCATAATAACACTGCGGGCAAGCGCCTTGGGTGTGGCAAGCACCGCCTTATTTTCGTCAAGATAAGCCAGGTGCAAATCGGAAAACCATGTATCAAAGGCGTGAGAGGACATAACGCCGACAGCTTTTTCTTTAAGAGTTTCGTATATGGATTTCCAGAACATATTCAGTTCTTCGTTTGAAATCCCGTTCATCAGCATAATTCCTCCTTTATAACAGAAAATTATACAATATATATTATATACCTTGATAAATTATACCACAGAATAAAAATATTTTCAATAGATTTGAAAAACACTTTTTATATTTTTTTGATTTTCGGGCGGTTTTTTCTGACTTTTACGCCTGTAAGTGTTTTTGAACTTTTTCATCTTATACTCAAAAAAACGCCTTAAAAATAAAAAGGCGCCCAAACCGCAATTTTTGCGGTTCGGACGAGAAGAAAATAAAATTTAAGGGGCGCTGCCCCTCACCCCGCTTAGTACCTTTTTTGAGAAAAAGGTACTAAGAACCCCAAAAAACTTTTAGAAAGGGGGCATATATAGAAAATATCAGAATTGCAGGAAACTTTGTTTAGCTGTCTATAAAGTTCAGCTAAACTATGCTTTGTGCAGACTTATCAATATATACCAATCCCCTTTTCCAAAAATTTTTGAGGATTGTTAAGGGACTTTTTCTAAAAAGTCCCTTGACCGGAGCGCGAGGCGGAGCCTCGCATATACTCACTGGGCTCGGGGCAGCGCCCCGCTTTACTTTCACTTAACAAGAGACTCAAAAATTCTGTCGAAAGCGTCGGCGTAGTGTTTTGCAATAAGCTTTGCGCCTGCGCTTGTGGGATGAACTCCGTCCTCTGCCCAGAAAGGGGGCGCGTCGCTCACGCTTGCGGCGGCAAAAATGCCGTCCAGAGGAATATAAATATCGGCGTATTCTCTTGCAAGGGCGCGGACTATGTCGATCTTGAAATCAAGATCCTCTCTGAAAAACGCCTTGTCCTCGCAATAAAGCAGAAAAGGCTCCAGCATTATTATTTTTGACTGGGTTTTTTCTTTTATCTCATCAAGAAGAAAGCGGTAATTTTTCTCGAAAATACCGTTGTCCAGCCACTCCTTGGTTTCCGAACGGTGCCACACATCGTTTATACCTATAAGTACTGAAACAACATCGGGCATAAGATCGGTACAGTCCTCTTTCCAGCGTGCGCAAAGATCCGCCGTCTGATGTCCGCCGATACCCAGATTTATAAACTCAAACTCTGTTTGCGGATGTCTCCCCGCAATAGCCTCCGACGCGTATTTCGGATACCCGGGTCCCATGTTGTGATAATCGCTCCTGTCACGCCCCGCGTCCGTAATCGAATCTCCCTGAAACAAAATTCTCATATCAAATCCTCCGAGAAGTTATTATATATACGGGGCGCTGCCCCGCACCCCGTGAGTATATGCGAGGCTCTGCCTCGCGCTCCGCTTAGTACCTTTTTTAGAAAAAAGGTACTAAGAACCCCAAAAAACTTTGGGAAATGGGAATATTTTGAAACTAAAGAATTGCAGGAAACTTTGTATTGCTGTATGTGAAGAACAGCAATACTTAGATTTGCGCAAATTTTACAGCGAAAAACCTTTCCCCTTTTTCCCAAAAGTTTTTGGGGGTTTCGGGGGTATTCTTTCAAAAATACCCCCGAATGGGGTTTGGGGCGAAGCCCCAATTACTTACTTACTGCTCATTCTCAGACAGCGAGCCGGAGAGAAGCATGTCTTCGAAGCTGTGCTGGCGCAGCACCTCGTAAACGGCGACCGCAGCCGCATTGGAAAGATTGAGACAGCGCTGTCCCGGTTTCATGGGGATTCTGACGCTTCTGTCAAGATTTTCGGAAATAAAGCTTTCAGGAAGCCCCTTGGTTTCCTTGCCGAACATAAGAAAAACGGGAGAAGGGTAAACCGGCTCCGTGTAGCATTTTTTCGCTTTGGAGGAAAAGCAGAAAAAAGAGCATCCGGGATTTTTCCGAAAGAAATCCGAAAGAGAATCGTAATAAAAAATATCAAGACTGTCCCAGTAATCAAGACCGGCGCGGTGCAGCTTGGCGCTGTCGATTTCAAAGCCCAGAGGTCTCACAAGATGCAGAGCGGCGCCCGTAACGGCGCAGGTACGGGCAATATTACCCGTGTTCTGCGGTATTTCCGGCTCCACCAATACAATATTTATACTGTTCATATACTCTCGCCCCGCATTTTTCTGACGTTTTAGAAAAGTATATCACCCAAAAGACTCATTGTCCACCGTATTTGCAGAAAAATTAACAGAAACTATTTGATTTACACCGTATTTGTGCTACAATAATAAATTAGAAAAATATGATCTGAGGAGGACGGACGCAATGAGTGTAATTACGAAGATATTCGGAACTTACAGCGACCATCAGATAAAAAAGATAATACCCACGGTAAATAAGATAGAAGCTCTTGCCGATAAATATAAGGCAATGAGCGACGGCGAAATGAGAGAGATGACGGACAAGTTCCGCGCACGGCTTAAAGAGGGCGAGGAGCTTGACGACATTCTTCCCGAAGCATACGCCCTTGTAAGAGAGGCGGCGGACAGAGTACTGGGCAAGAGACCCTTCAGAGTCCAGCTCATGTGCGGCATACTTCTCCATCAGGGAAGAATTGCCGAAATGAAAACAGGTGAAGGAAAAACCCTGGTTGCAGTGCTTCCCTCATACCTTAACGCTCTTGAGGGCAAAGGCGTCCATGTGGTAACTGTAAACGAATACCTTGCCAAAATGGGTCAGGAGGAAATGGGCAGAGTCCATGAGTTTCTGGGACTTTCCACCGGACTTGTAATCCATGACCAGACCAAAGAAGAAAAGCGCGCCGCATATGCCTGCGACATAACCTACGGTACCAATAACGAATTCGGCTTCGACTACCTCAGGGACAATATGGTTACCTATAAGGAGGATATGGTCCAGAGAGGCCATAACTTCGCCATAGTGGACGAGGTAGACTCCATACTTATAGACGAGGCGAGAACTCCGCTGATAATTTCGGGACACGGCGCAAAGGTTGACGACCTGTACGGCAGAGCCGATCAGCTTGTAAGAAAAATGTCCCGCTTCGTCATAAAGGAGCTTGACTCCAAGGAGGAGCACGACGATATTACCCAGGACTATATCGTGGACGAAAAAGCCAGAAGCTGTACCCTTACCGCCAACGGCATAAAAAAGACAGAGGAATTTTTCGGCATTGAAAACCTTTCCGACCCGGAAAACGCCGATATTTCCCACCATGTATATCAGGCAATGCGCGCCCACGGCATAATGAAGCTGGACACCGACTATGTCATAAAGAACGGCGAAGTTATGATAGTCGATACCTTTACGGGACGCATAATGCCCGGACGCCGATACTCCGACGGACTTCATCAGGCTATCGAGGCAAAAGAGGGCGTGGAGATACAGAGAGAAAACCGCACCATCGCCACCATCACCTTCCAGAATTACTTCAGAATGTACTCAAAGCTGTCCGGTATGACCGGTACTGCGCTTTCCGAGCAGGACGAGTTCCGCGAAATATATAACCTTGACTGCGTAGAGGTGCCAACCAATAAGCCCATGATAAGAGTAGACCACAGCGACGTGGTTTATACCACCGTGGCAGGCAAGGAAAGGGCAATAATCGAGCAGATAAAAGAATGTCACGAAAAGGGTCAGCCCGTGCTTGTGGGTACGGTTTCCGTGGAAAAGTCGGAAATACTGTCCAAAAAGCTGAAAGCGGCAGGCATTCCCCATAATGTGCTGAACGCCAAATATCACGAAAAGGAAGCGGAAATAGTAGCTCAGGCGGGAAAACTGGGCGCCGTGACCATATCCACCAATATGGCGGGACGAGGCACCGACATTCTGCTGGGCGGCAACGCCGAATTCCTTGCCAAGGTGCAGATGAGAAAAGAGGGCTACGAGGAAGAGACCATCATGCTGGCAACCGGCTCCTCCCAGTCCGTTTCCGAGGAGGTATTCGCGGCAAGAGCCCACTTCAGAGAGCTTTACAATTCATATCAGGAGACAATCAAGCCCGAAGCAAAGAAGGTGTGCGAGGCGGGAGGACTGTTTGTTATCGGTACCGAACGTCACGACGCCCGCCGTATAGATAACCAGCTCCGCGGACGAAGCGGACGGCAGGGAGACCCCGGCGAGTCCAGATTTTATCTGTCCCTTGAAGACGACCTTATGAGACTGTTCGGCAGTGAGCGTATTCTTACTCTCGTCAGCCGCATGGGCATTTCCGAAAACGACCCCATAGACGCAAAAATCCTGTCAAACTCCATAGAAAGCGCCCAGAAGCATCTTGAGGATCAGAACTTTGAGCGGCGCAAAAACGTGCTTGCTTACGACGATGTAATGAATCAGCAGCGTACGGTCATTTACAAACAGCGCCAGGAGGTGCTGGAGGGCGGGAACCTGAGAGATAAAATGATCTCCATGATCCGCTCCACAGTATCCGATTCCGTAGACCAGTTCCTGCACGAGGAGGACATTTCCCTTTGGGATACCGTAGGGCTGAGGCAGAAATATCAGGGACTTATAACAAAGGCCGACGATTTCAAGGATCTTTCCGACTATACGGGCACTGCTTCTCAGAAGCGCGAGGAGATACGGGAGGAGCTTATTGACCGCGCCATGGCTCTTTATACGGAAAAGGAGCAAAAGGTGTTCGGAGAAGAGGTGTTCCGCGAGGTAGAGAGAAGCGTACTGCTTCGTAATGTTGACCAGAAGTGGATGGATCACCTGGAGGCCATGGATTCACTAATGGAGACCATAGGACTTCAGGCTTACGCACAGCGTAATCCCATCAGCGAATACCGCATAGCGGGCAGCGATCTGTTCGACGAAATGATTACCATGATCCGCGACGATACCGTGAGAATGTTGCTTTCCGTCATCCCCCGTCCCCAGCCGATTCGCCGCGAGCAGATTGCAAAACCCGTAAGCGAAGGTTTTGCGGGAAGCGGAGACGGAACACTTAAGAAAAAACCCGTAGTAAAGAAAGCCTCCGAAAAGGTAGGCAGAAATGACCCCTGCCCCTGCGGCAGCGGTAAAAAATATAAAAAATGCTGCGGTGCAAACACCGCGTCAAACAATGAAGACTGAAATGAATGAGATGACTGAAAAGCGGAAAAAGGCTGACCCGCTGGGTTTCAGCCTGTTGTGGATAGGCGCCCTGTTTCTCGTAAATCCGCTGATAAACACGGTTGATATTATACCGGATACGGCGGGATATATACTGATGGCGCTGTCTCTCAGGCGTATAGCGGCGCTTCACGACGGTATGAAAAGAGCCATGCGGGATTTCATATTTCTTGCCGTAATAAGCGCGGCACAGCTCCTCAGCGCTTTGGGCACGCCCTTTTTATCCGATTCCTACCTGCTGCTTATGACCTTTACCTTTGCGGTATTGCAGAGCATCGTTTTCCTGCCCGCAATAACAGGTCTGTTTGAGGGATTTGACTGGCTTGGCACCAGATACGATTTTCCTGCGGCGGCGGGAATTAAAAAGAGAAACGGAAAAACCGTTTCTCTGTCCGCTGTACGCCGTCTTACTGTGGCAGCGTTCATAGTGCGCGAGGCAGGCTCGGTTATTCCCGTGCTGCCCGCCGTCACCATGACGGGAGTCACATATTTCCCCGGCGCGCACAGCACGGACTGGACGCTGCTGACCCCGCCTCTTTATGTTCTGGCGTGGATAGCGGGACTTGCCGTGTCCGTGCCGTGGGTTATCCGCTTTGTATCATATGTAAAAGGCATGATTTCCGGCGGAGGCGAGGTTTTTGCTTCTCTTTATACCCGCTACGAAAACGAAGTGCTGTCCGATGTCCGCGGCAGAACTGCGGCGAGAATGAAGGTAGCTCTAATAATGCTTTGCGCGGCGGCGGCTCTAAGCCTTGATATGTATGTGGACGGGCTGAATATCTTCCCCGGACTTCTTGTGTCCGCGCTGATTATTGCCTCCCTTGCTCTGATGCTTAAAAACAGCAAAAAGCTTGCCGTGGCGGGAATAGTGTTCTCCGCTTTGCGCATAGTGCTGTCGGCTGTGGGAGAAGTGCTTCAGTATCTTTACAGAGCAGAGAATTACAAGCCCAAATCGGCGGCGTATTTTATAGGCGACGCGCCGGTGCTGTATATGCGCATCGAAATTCTTGCCATAGCGGAAGCGCTGATGCTTGCATTGTCCGTAGTCTTCCTGTTCTGTGTGCTGAGACGGACGCTGAAGGCTCACGCGGCGCTTTTCGGCGCCGATGCCCAAATGTTCAGCCGTAAAAAGCGCAATAAGGGCGGCGCTCTGCGCCCTCTGACCGTGCATCAGGTGCTGTGGGAGGTAATGGCTCTTTCCGGAGCAGCCCTTACCGTGCTGCTGAAATATTTCCCCCAGTATTGGCTCATTAACGGACTGTTTGCAATAGTGCTGACCGTGCTGAGCATCCGCATTTTCGATGACTTGTACGGAAGAATATACGAAAACAAAGGCTGAAAATACAGTGAAAACCGTGAAAGGTAGAGACGGAATGAAAAAATTTTTATCAGTAATACTTGCTTTGGCGGCGGTGCTGACTCTTTCCGCCTGCGCAAAAACGGCTGACGGCGGGGACAAAAACAGCTCCTCCTCATACAAGCCGGACGATATAGCTCTGAAAAGCGAAAATTTCACAATAACAAGAGCTGAGGTATCCTATATTTTTTACCAGAACTATAACGAGTTCGTAAACACCCAGCCCGACAGCGTGGATATGTATAATATAGATACAAGCAGCTCGCTGAAGGGACAGGAATATCACGACGGCATAAGCTGGTTCAGTTATTTTGCGGACGCCACCCTGGACTATATGAAATATGTACTTGTGTTCTGTGAGGCGGCGCTTGCCGACGGTATGGAGCTTGACGAGGAAGACAAAGCTTCCATTGACGAGGCTGTTCAGTCCTACTACGACTACGCCGAAAAATACGATTACGATGTACAGGAGCTGTTCACAAAGACCTTTAATTCCGATGTAACGCCCCGGGTGCTCCGTGCCTATCTTGAAAAGGACGCCCTTGCGCATAAGTATTACTACAAGCTTATCGACAGCTACGAGCATACGGACGATGAGCTGAGCGCATTTGTCGAGGAAAACCCCTATAAGTTTTACAGTATAGACTATATAAGCTACACTTTTGACGAGGACTTTGACAGCAATGCAAAGGAAAGCGCGGCGGCTCTTGCGGCAATCAGCGACACAGAGGAATTCAAAAAGCATATAGAGGATTACGCTTCAGATATTAAAACGGACACTGTGCTGAATATAGAAGACTGCATCGTCCGCTTTGCGGCGAGGAACGAATACAGCGAATTCAGCGTATGGGCTTTTGACGGGGCAAAGGCGGGAGAGACCTACACCGCCGCAAACGAGCTGGAGGGCACATACACCGTTTATCTGCTTACCTCCGCGCCCTCTCTTCAGGAATATAAAACCAGGGATTTCAGATTTATAAAGGAATATGTCAGCGGTCACGACAGCTTCCGGGAGACCATGAACTTTGTAAACGGTCTGCTTGAGGAGTGGAAAGCAGGCGAGGCAAGCGAGGAAAGTTTTGCCGCACTTGCAAAAGAATACAACCGGCTTTCGGACGATGAGCTGGGCGGAGGACTTTACCTGAATGCGGCGAAATCCGACACCTCTCTTCCCCAAACGGCTATAGACTGGCTGTTTGCGGAGGACACAGAACCCGGGGACACGACCGTTGTTAAGGGCGACGCCTGCTATATGGCGCTTTACTACATAGGCGAGGATGAGGTGCAGTGGAAATTCCTTGCAAAACAGGGACTCAGCGAAAAGAAATATCTTGAGGACTACGAAAAGTACAGCGAGAAGTATCCCGTAACCGTTGACAATGATGTGGTAGACTCCTTGGAGGCGTAACTGCAAAGGAGAGAAAAAGAGAGAAAAATGCCCCTTGAAAACATAAATCAGCCTGAGATCATACAGATTTCCGAAACTCTGCGGCTGAGAAAATATGACGGTAATTACGAAGCAGCACTGAATGGCTATCGGGACCCGTATGTATATCAGAATTCCGAGGGTATCTTCGACGAAGCCAAAAAGCCGGATCTTTCTTATGTGGAGGGTATGTTCAAATACCTTGACAGAGTTGGAGAAGCGTATTTTATCGAGGTGCTGAAGGACGGAGAATATATAAGCGTCGGGGATGTGACGGTCAAGGCTGAAAACCCGCCCATTGCCATATGGTACGCCGAGTACCGCGGCACGGGCATCGGCACCGCCGTGATGAAAACCGTTATACAGCGGCTGAAAGAGCTGGGATATGACAAAATAACCGGCTCCACCGTTTATAAGTGGAACGCCCCCTCCCTGCATATGCATCAAAAGCTGGGTTTCCGTATCGTTTCGGAAGACGAAAAGGAATACATCCTTGAGCTTGAACTGAAATGACCCGCAGTTAAATGTCGGGGCTCTGCCCCGCACCCCGGTGAAATGGGGCTCCGCCCCAAACCCCGCCCCCCGCACATGCGAGGCTCTGCCTCGCGCACCGCTCAGAACCTTTTTTGAGAAAAAGGTTCTGAGAACTCCAAAAAACTTTTGCCCTGATACAGCAATTAAGAAATCCCCGCAGGGGTGCCGCAAAAGCGGCAGGCATATGAAGAAACGCAGGAGAAAACTTGTTTTCTCCTGCGTTTCTTCATTGCATATCGGACGGCAAAGCCGTCCGCCCCTGCGGTTAATGTTCAGTTTCGCTAATCTTGCTTTCTGTGGGTAGCTAACAGTCTGCTATCGACACGCTCGTTAGCGTTGCTTTATTTCTGCCGTGAAACTTGAAACTTAGGCTAACGGTACAGGCTCTCTGCACTTCGTCGAATGTGTTGTGACCTTTCAACGCAACGATTTGATGTTCTAACGTGTCGAGAAGAGGGGAGAGATTCTAAAGAGAGGGGAGAAGATACATCGTCTCCCCTCTCTTTAGCCGGTCGGGGTGGCTCGGAGGGGCTGCTGCCGGGACAGCAGTCCCTTCGAAAAAACCTCCCTCCACTTCTGTCAACTAACAATCAAGTCTGAATTCCCAAAAGCACTATCAATTCCGCAAAACTTGCCTTCCGTGAGTAGCCACAAGTCTGCGATCGACACGCTCATTAGCGTTGCTTTATTTCTGCCGTGAAACTTGAAACTTAGGCTAACGGTGCAAGCTCTCTCCAATTCGTCGAATGTGTTATGCCCTTGCAACGCAACGCTTTGCAGTTCTAATGTGTCGAGAAGAGGGGAGAGATTCTAAAGAGAGGGGAGAAGATACATCGTCTCCCCTCTCTTTAGCCGGGCAGGGAGAGCCCTGTGGGACTGCTGACGGGACAGCAGTCCCTTCGAGTATTTCTCACTTTATTTCCATCAACCAATAATCAAGTCTGAATAATTCGGTTGACATTGTGAACATCATTGTTTATACTTGAGTTGGCACGTACAATATTTTAATCACAGTATTGGAATTTACTATTACGGGGTATAAATTATGAAAGAGTACACAGTAATAAAAATTGAATGTGAACAGGGCATGAAAGGTCTTGATATTTACAACACAGTAAAGGAAAGCGTGAAATTCAACAGTAATTTCTTTGAATTTTCTGATCTGTTCCAACATGGCAGAGAAAGCACGAAATCCCGCGCGGAGTTCGAGAAGCTTGGTTTGGATAAATATTTTCATATAAAAGTGTTGGAGCATTTAAGGAAAAGTCAGTACTATGATCCTGAGCGCGACGACAGAAAGCTGTATTCTAATTTGGATTTCCGATGGGATTGGGATAATAAAAAAGAAACCGCGTCTTTAGATAATGAATATTTTGAAAAGCTCATATCATTCGGAGACAGACTGAAGCGATTTGATGTGCACTCTCTGATGTACGGTATTGATGAAATAGAGTGGGACGGCCAAAAGCCGGCACGCGGGACGTACGGATATGAAAAAGCCAAGAGCGCAGATTACTTTGGTATGAACTATTTGTCTGACTGTGTAATAATCGGGAGAAATTATGAAAGTAAGCGGTATACAGTGTATTTGTCCTGTGAAACACGGCTTCGCGGATTGGAAACCGTTGAAAAACTAATAAGCTCTCTCGGAAAGATAAAATATGAAAGACAGTATTATGCTCCCGAAAGCTCGGCGGAAAGGACTGAATGGGATAATGCCTATAATGAAGCCGCGATAAAATTCAAAGCACCGACAGATAGTATGGAGGATTTTTTTGATACGCTGCCGCATCAGGATTTGTCCCGATATCTGATGATAAACAGATATGAAACAAGTATAAATGTAAGGAAGTATCAGAAGCAGTATTTGTGCACCGACGGTTGGAAACTTGAAAAATGTCTTCCGTATGAGCCATACCCGTTTGTTAGTAAAGAAAAAGGCGATACAACCGTATCTATAATGATTGTACCAAATCATAAAGGGCATTATTTGCAGACGTTAATAACATACAGCAGCAAAAGATTTGATTTCTGTAGCAATATCAACTATATATACGAGCTTTTGGACGATGACGATGCCCGTAAATATTTCGAGAATTTGAAGCTAATCCGCGACTATGCATACGGTATGCTTTGACTTCTACAATAAAGCGCAGGAGAAAGCTCGCATTCCCCTGCGTTTCTTCTTTGCTTTACGTACGGTGAAACCGTCCGCCCCTGCGGTAAATATTAAGTTTGCAATTCTTGATTTCTGTGGGTAACTTCAAATCTGCTATCGACACGCTCCCGAGCTTTCCTTTACTTCCGCCGCGATACTTGAAACTTAGGCTGACGGGACAAACTCTTTACACTTAGTCGAATGTGTTGTGACCTTTCAACTCACCGCTTTGCAGTTCTTCCGTGTCGAGAAGAGGGGAGAGATTCTAAAGAGAGGGGAGAAGA
>JBJDYY010000087.1:0-4248 GCA_051867715.1 Candidatus Avispirillum sp. | reverse complement strand
CACCGTCTATTTCCTTTCCGAAAATACGGGAAAGCTCCTGCGGGGTCGTCATTACAGCAAGTGGGCGAAGCTCCGCTATATCTGCCGCGAGCTCGGCGGAGGTATTCAGCACAATATGAGCTCTGCGGTCAGCGGCAAGCAGAGCAATGGATCGGTACACGCTTTCAGGCACAGATTCCGACGCCTCTCCCGACAGAATAACTGTGTCTCCACGCTCCACGGCGGTCAGTTTCTCAAGCAGTCGTGCCAGCTGTTTTGCCGAGACGCTCGGAGATTTCCCCCTTATTTCCGTTACCGTGCCGCGTACATCCCGCATACTGATGCCGACGCGGGTCATGGCGCCCTCTAAAATGTCCATGGCGCATACTACTCCCTCGCCCACAAGAAAGTCGCGGATAATATCTCCCGCCGCGCCGCCCAGAAAGCCCAGAGAGGTGACCTCCTGCCCGAGTCTGTGAAGCATCACGGCACAGCTAATTCCCCTGCCGCCTGCCAGAATCGAGTCGCCGGCGCTTCTGTTAAGCCCGCCCACATTCAGCGCGTCCCAAAGCCTTACATTGAATTCCACCGACGGATCGGGTGTTACAGCATATATCATCTTGCCGCTCCTCTCAAAAATTGCCTTTTCTGTGCCTATTATTGCCGCAAAAAGGCTTAAAAATCCGCACCGTGCTTGAAAAAACGGAGAAATGTGATATACTGTATATAATACGAATTTACCCGGAGCATTTATGATAAAGAACGAACTGCCGAAAACAGATCTGCGGCTCAGCGATTTTTACTACGAGCTGCCCGAGGAACTTATTGCCCAGACTCCTCTTGAGGTGCGCGATATGTCGCGCCTTATGGTCATTGACCGCGAAAAGGGGACTCTGGAGCATAAAATATTCAGAAATATAATCGATTATATCCGCCCCGGCGATACTCTTGTAATCAACGACACAAGAGTTATTCCCGCGCGCATTGTGGGAACGCGGACTAAAAAAATGACCTCGGAGGGGCTTGCGGACACGGACAGCACGGCACCGGTGGAACTGCTGCTTCTGAAGCAGCGGGAAAACGATGTGTGGGAGGCTCTTGCGGGACCGGGAAAGCGGGCGCGTATCGGAGATATTATTACTTTCGGCGACGGTCTGCTTTGTGCCGAGGTGCTTGACATTGTGGAGCAAGGTCTGCGCATAGTCCGCTTTACCTGCGACAAGGCGCGCAGTATCACAGTATACGACGCTTTGCATACGCTGGGTACCATGCCTCTGCCCCCTTATATAAAAGAAAAGCTTGAGGATCAGGAAAGGTATCAGACCGTTTACTCCCGCGAGGAGGGAAGCGCGGCGGCTCCCACCGCAGGGCTTCACTTCACCCCGGAACTTCTGGATGCCGTACGGGCAAAGGGCTGTGCCGTTGTTCCGGTGCTGCTCCATGTGGGGTTGGGTACCTTCCGACCTGTAAAAGAGGAGCATATTGAGGAGCACGAGATGCACTCCGAGTACATACGGGTCACGGAGAAAGCGTGCCGTATTATAAACGAGCGCCGCGCCGCCGGCGGCAGGACTATTGCCGTGGGCACTACCTCCTGCCGTACTTTGGAGAGCGCTGCGGATGACAGCGGAGTGCTTCATCCGTGCAGCACGGACACGGGAATTTTTATTTATCCGGGATACCGTTTCAAGGCGGTGGACGCGCTGATTACGAATTTTCACCTGCCTGAAAGCACCCTGCTTATGCTGGTGTCCGCTTTCGCCGGACGGGAGCGCATACTTGACGCGTACAGGACGGCGGTGGAGGAAAAATACCGCTTTTTCAGCTTCGGAGACGCGATGTTCATCCAATAAGCTTCGCGATACGGCGTTGCTCCTCGCCTACTCCCTCGCCGTAGAGAACTACGCCATCGGGAGGGCGGCTGCGGTGCGCCTTGTCTCGCTTGCTTCTTGAATGAACACAAAAATATTACGATAGTTACGCATCCAATAAGCGGCGCGATACGGCGTTGCTCCTCGCCTCCTCCCTCACCGTAGAGAACTACGCCATCGGGAGGGCGGCTGCGGCGGGGATATATAAAAGTCGGCGAAGCCGACACAAAATTATTCACTATTCACAAATTTCGGGAGGTAGGTCATATGGCTGAAAAAATAATTGCTGTGGCGGGACCTACCGCCTCCGGTAAAACAGCTCTTGCCGTCCGTCTTGCAAAGGCGGTGGGCGGCGAAGTGGTTTCAAACGATTCCATGCAGATATACCGCGGTATGGTTATAGGTACTGCCGCGCCCGGACGCGGGGAAATGATGGGTGTGCCCCATCACATGATCGGCTGTGTTGAGCCGAGTGCGGACTTTTCCTGCGTGGACTATGCCGCCGCGGTGCGTCCCATCGTTTCCGATATAATCGGGAGAGGGCATATTCCCGTTTTCTGCGGGGGCACGGGACTTTATCTTGACGCGGTACTGAATTCCGATTTTTCCGACAGCGGAAAGGATGAGGCTCTGCGGGCTTCTCTCAATGAATTTGCCATAGAGCACGGTGAGGCGGCTTTGCACGCCCGACTTGCCGAAATCGATCCCGAGGCGGCTGCGGCTACTCATCCCAACAATATCCGCCGCGTTATACGGGCGATTGAAATATACGAGACCACGGGAATTACGAAAACAGAGTGGGACAGGCGCTCAACCCAGCGGACTCCCGAATTTGACGCGGGGATTGTGGTGCTTGAATTTATGTCGCGCCGTCTTCTGTATTCCCGCATAGAAGCGAGAGTAGACGCTATGATGAAAGACGGACTGGAAGAAGAAGTCCGCGGTTTGTGGGAAGCGGGACTTTTGGCTCCTCATCTTCCTGCGGCGCAGGCTATCGGATACAAGGAGTTTATTCCGTATTTCGAGAAAAAGGCGACTCTCGCCGAAACGGTGGAGCAGATAAAAATAAACACCCGCCGCTATTCAAAGCGTCAGATGACCTGGTTCAAGCGGTATCCCGACGCAATTCGTGTTTTTGCGGACACTCCCTCGGAGGAAATACGGGATACCGATGAGATTTGCGCCGAGGTATTGGAAAAGCTTGGGGAAAGAGGATATATTTGATTTAATGAAAAGGATACTGACTGTTCAGGATATATCGTGTGTGGGCAAATGCTCTCTCAGCGTGGCGCTGCCTATTATTTCGGCGCTGGGATCGGAATGTGCCGTGCTGCCCACCGCGGTGCTGTCAACACATACTGCTTTTAAGCATTTTACCGTCAGGGAGCTTACCGACGATATGCGCCCCATATGGGAAGTGTGGGACAGGGAAAATATAGCATTTGACGCCGTGTATACGGGCTATCTTGCGTCGGAGCGCCAGCTGGAGCTGGCGGGTGAGCTGTGTGAACGCTATCCCGACGCATTTATATTGGTTGACCCCGTAATGGGGGATTTCGGCAGGCTTTACAGCGGATTCTCCGCTGACTTTCCCCAAAGAATGAAAAAGCTGTGCGACGGCGCCGATGTGATAATGCCGAATCTTACTGAGGCATACGCACTGCTGGGCGAGGAGTATCGCGAGGGTGCGGGGACGAATGAACTGCGTGAGCTTGCAAAGCGCCTGTGCGAGGGCGGCGCGGGGTGTGCCGTCATAACCGGCTACGAGCCGGAAGACGGGCGCTGCGGGGCGCTGAAATACGACAGCCGAAGCGGAACATTTTTTGAATACACCGCCGAAAAAGTGCAGACGGATATGCCGCTTCACGGCACAGGAGATATTTTCGCTTCCGTTTTTGCGGGAGTCGCATGCAAGGGCAGGGAGCTTGACAGCGCACTTGCCGCCGCTGTTGATTTTACCGCCGCCTGCGTAAAACAGACTGTTTCGGACAGTGAGCGCCGCTGGTACGGCGTGTCCTTTGAAGAAGTGCTCCCCAAGCTGTGGGAGTACATAAAGTAAGCGCCCCGTATCGGCACCGAAACAAAAAAGCCGCATAAGCGGCCGGCGTTTTAGTATTGCTTTTTCTTATTGCTTTTGAATCGTGCTTTTTGCATATAGCAGCCTTTGCTGTCCAACAGAAACTTGCAGTTTTGATTTGCTTTCCTGCTATGGGTAACTAAAAGTCTGCTATCGACACGCCCCAAAGCTTTGCTGTATTTCCGCAGCGAGACTTGAAACTTAGGCTAACGGTGCAGGCTCCTTTTCACTTAGTCGAATGTGTTGTGCTCTTTCAACGCAACGATTTGATGTTCTGACCTGTCGAGAAGAGGGGAGAGATTCTAAAGAGAGGGGAGAAGA
>JBJDYY010000086.1:0-4415 GCA_051867715.1 Candidatus Avispirillum sp. | reverse complement strand
TATTACTCCGTTCGGCTATTGCGACGGCGCGGACATTATTTCAAACGGAGCATTGGACGGAGCTACGGTTGCCGTGGGTATGGCAGTGGGAGCATTGGGCATTGTCGCTGCTTACATAAAATATACAAAAAAGGATATACGGTAATATACCGCCACACCCCGCGGTGTAAGCGAGGCGCTGTCGGGGCGCTGACCCGCCCCCCGCACATGCGAGGCTCTGCCTCGCGCACCGCTTAGTACCTTTTTTTGAGAAAAAGGTACTAAGAACCCCAAAAAACTTTTAATTAGGGTAAAGAAATCCACCGCAGGGATGCCGCGAAGGCGGCAAGCGAGAAAAAGCGCAGAAGAAAGTACACTTTCTTCTGCGCTTTTTCTATCGCTTATCGGACGGTGAAACCGTCCGCCCCTGCGGTTAATGTTCAATCTGCTTTTTTCACTTTCTGTGAGTAGCTATAAATCTGCTATCGACACGCTCATTAGCATTGCTTTATTTCTGTCGCGAAACTTGAAACATAGGCTGACGGGACAAACTCCCTGCACTTAGTCGAATGTTTTATGTCCTTTCAACGTAACGATTTGAAGTTCTTCCGTGTCGAGAAGAGGGGAGAGATTCTAAAGAGAGGGGAGAAGATACATCGTCTCCCCTCTCTTTAGCCGGTCGGGGTGGCTCGGAGGGACTGCTGCCGGGACAGCAGTCCCTTCGAATAATTTTCTCTCCATTTCTATCAGCAAATAATCAAGTCTGAAATCTATATCAAAAAAACTTAATATTCCTTGATTCTTCCTGCAATGAATAAATCACCCTTATACGGAAAATTATATAAAGGTGATTTTCGGTTGTAATTTTCAAAAGGATGTGATATTATTATGTATGACCTGAAAAAACGAATGAGGCTGGCAACACTTTGGTTCACCATGAAAGTTTTTGCTTTCGGCGGAGCCTATTACTGTGTGCTGGAGCTTCTGTGGCGCGGGCGTACCCACTGGACAATGCTCTTAATGGGCGGCACCGCCGTGACCATTCTGTATTTCATCTTCTGCGACAAACTGCACATACATCCAATTCTCAAATGCCTCGTCTGCGCCGCTCTCGTCACGGTCGCCGAGTTTATCTGCGGCTGTATAGTGAACCTGTGGCTCGGATGGGATGTATGGGATTATTCCGACCGCAAATTTAACCTGCTGGGACAGATTTGCCCCCTGTTTTCGCTGTTTTGGGGACTTCTCAGCATACCCGGCGCCTATATCAGCCGAATACTTCACAAGCTGCATGACATCACCGTAATGAAAGAAATCGGAAAATATGAAAAGAGAGCCGACACATAACAAAACAATGAAAAGAGCCGTCCGCACAGTATGTGCAGCGCTTGTTTGCGTTGCAGCCATACTGTTTGCGTGGGAGGCTGTTTCCGGCGGAGTAACTCAGGAAATCGACGGCAAGTGTGAGTTCCATTTTATAGATGTGGGACAGGGAGACTGCTCCATGTTCATAACCGACGATGCCGCCGTGGTAGTGGATGCGGGAACCTCGGAATCCTCCGCCTCCCTTGCCGCCTATATAAGTGGCTACACGGACACGCTGGACTACCTCATACTTACTCATCCTCATGAGGATCATATCGGCGGAGCCGCCGCCATTATAAACACTGTTGATGTAAAGTGCGTCCTGCTGACGGACGCTTCCTCCGACACCTACACCTTTACCCGCCTGCTTGACGCCGTTGAAGATAAGGAAATTGCGGTGAAACAGGCAATTGCAGGGGACAGTATGAGCGCGGGGGACATAAATATAACAGTTCTGGCGCCTCTGGGCGAATTCGATAATTACAACAATTACAGCATGGTTGTTCGGATCGATTACGGCAATGTTTCCGCCCTTGTGACGGGTGACGCGGAAAAGGCATCTGAAAATCTGATGCTTGAAAAGTGGGGCAAAAAGGAGCTTTCGGCGGACGTGCTGAAGCTTGCCCACCACGGCTCCTCTACCTCGACGGGAAAAAGATTTCTCGGCGCGGTTTCCCCTTCTTGGGCGGTCATATCCTGCGGCGAGGACAACAGCTACGGTCATCCTCACCGTGAGACTTTGGCTCTATTGGACGATTTCGGAATACCCTATGTCAGAACGGACAAAACGGGTACCGCGGTGTTTACAACCGACGGAAAAAGCATTGCCCTGAAGGACGGCGCCGACACTCAGTGAATTTTATATTTCAACCGCAGATTGTCTGCTATCATGGCGATAAACTCGCTGTTGGTGGGCTTTCCGCGGTTGTTTTGTATTGTGTAGCCGAAGTATGAGTTCAAAGTGTCAATATCGCCTCTGTCCCATGCTACCTCAATTGCGTGGCGTATGGCGCGCTCTACGCGTGAGGTAGTGGTGGAATACTTCTTTGCCACAGAGGGGTACAGCACCTTCGTTACCGAATTTATAATGTCGCTGTCGCTGACAGTCATAAGAATGGCGGTGCGCAGATACTGGTAGCCCTTGATATGGGCGGGCACGCCTATCTGATGGATTATTTTTGTTACCTGTGCTTCTATATCCGGCGGGGCGGTGTTTGCACCGCTTACGGTAATTGAGCCGTCGGCGCGTCCTTTATATATGGAACAAATGTGGTCGGCAAGGCTTACATAGTCCAGTGGCTTGGGCAGGCAAAGCACAGCGCCTGCACGGGCGGCTTCTATAAATATGTTCTGATTAGTCACAAGAGAGGCTATGATAAATGCCGGAGGCTTGTCCGAGCCGTAGCTCTGGGCACAGGCCTGTCTTATGAGCCCTATGCCGTCAAGCTTTGACAGCCACACATCGGCGATAACTATGTCGGGGTGATTTCTGCCGATGGCTTTCAGGGCTTCTTCTCCGTTGGAGACCTCCTCGACGCTGCGTATGCCGGCGCGCAGCAATGCTTCGCGGCACATTTTACGGTTTTCGGCGTTTTCATCTGCAAGCAGGACTTTGATTTTTTCCATTTTTTCTATCTCCGTTATCTGGTAATTTATGGTAAGTAAATATTAACATAAACTGGAAATAATTGCAAGTATTTTCCAGTTTTAATGTTGCACAAAATTGACGAAAGTAAATTGGTAATATTTTACATTTGTGCTATTTGGTCAATCAAAGCGGGAAATATACACGGGAAAAGCGCATATTTCCCGAAAAAGAGTGTAAAAAACGTATAATTATAAATTTTCTATTGACAACCAACCAATTCGGTGGTAAAATCAACACATCCTTAAAAAAGGAAAGTAAAAGAAAGGAGACGCGCCGTGAAAAACTATTTTGAATCGCTTATAAGATCAAATTTTCGCTGCGGACGAATGGCTTGCTCCCGGACACCTTGGAATTGTGCGGGTCTTTTCGGCGTGTCGGCCTTAAAGCGCTGAAAGCGAAGATCAGCATAAACGTGTCCGGGAACCGAACTCCCGGACTTTTTCTTTAATTTGGAGGAAAGCAATGCTTGAGCTTGTAAACGTTAGTAAGACCTTTTCGGGGGCGGCAGGTACCGTTGAAGCGGTAAAGAATGTGTCCCTTAAAATCGAAAAAGGCGATATTTTCGGCATTATAGGTCTGTCGGGCGCGGGCAAATCCACTTTGGTGCGATGCCTTAATCTGCTTGAGAGACCTACCGGGGGCAAGGTGCTTTTCAAAGGCGTTGACCTTACAACGCTTTCAAAAAAAGAGCTTCTCAGGACCCGCCGCTCCATTTCCATGATATTTCAGGGCTTTAATTTGCTGGAGCAGAGAACGGCTTTGAAAAATGTGTGCTTCCCGCTGGAAATTGCGGGAGTGTCAAAGGCAAAGGCAAAAAAACGTGCCGCTGAGCTTTTGGAGATAGTAGGTCTCTCTGACAGAGCGGACGCCTATCCCAGCCAGCTTTCCGGCGGACAGAAGCAGAGAGTGGCTATTGCCCGTGCACTTGCCAGCGACCCTGAGGTGCTGCTGTGCGACGAGGCCACAAGCGCGCTTGACCCCAACACCACCGCCAGCATTCTGTCATTGCTTGCAAAGATTAACAAAACCATGGGCGTCACTATCGTTGTCATAACCCACGAAATGAAAGTGGTGGAGCAGATATGCAACAAAGTGGCGGTGCTTGACAACGGAGTTGTCGTTGAGACGGGAGAAGTGAGAGAGGTTTTCGTGTCTCCGAAATCGGAAACGGCGCGAAATCTTATTCTTCCCGGTGCAAAGGCAGCCGAGTTTTCCTCGGGAGGACGGGTTATTCGCATAGTCTTTGACGGGCAGTCCTCTTTTGAGCCGGTGGTATCAAATCTGTCTCTGGACTGCCGCACTGCGGTTAATATTCTCGGCGCGGACACGAAAAACATCGGAGGCAAGGCTTTCGGGCAGATGCTTTTGCAGCTTCCCGACGACAGCGCCGCGTCCGAGAGAGTGCTGCGCTGGCTTTTGGACC
>JBJDYY010000085.1:0-4424 GCA_051867715.1 Candidatus Avispirillum sp. | reverse complement strand
CCGACGAAGTTCTTGAAAGTATCAGAAAAATGAACGGAGGTGCGCGGTAATGACAGTATTTGAAAAACCGAAGAGCCTTACCGACGCCGAACTGCACTATTGCCCCGGCTGTACTCACGGTATTATCCACCGCCTTGTGGCGGAGGCTATTGACACTCTCGGCATTGAGGGAAAGACAGTGGGAGTAGCTCCCGTGGGCTGTGCGGTCATGGCTTATAACTACTTTGCCTGCGATATGGTGGAGGCGGCTCACGGACGCGCTCCCGCCGTTGCAACGGGACTTAAGCGCTCCATGCCGGAGAATATCATATTTACATATCAGGGCGACGGAGACCTGGCTTCTATCGGTATGGCGGAAACGGTACACGCCGCTACGAGAAACGAGAATATTACCGTGATTTTCGTAAACAACGCCATATACGGAATGACAGGCGGTCAGATGGCTCCCACCTCGCTGCCCGGTCAGGTCACGCAGACCTCCCCTTACGGCAGAGATGTGGCAACCGCAGGCTATCCCATTAAGGTGTGCGAAATGCTTTCCGCTCTGGACGGTCCCGAGTATCTGGTGCGCGTGGCAGTCAACAGCGTGAAAAATGTAAAGACCGCAAAGGCGGCTATCGAAAAGGCGTTCCGCAATCAGGTGGAGGGCAAGGGCTTCTCCCTTGTGGAGGTGGTTTCCTCCTGCCCCACAAACTGGGGTATGACTCCCGAAGCGGCGCTTAAATGGATAGACGATAAAATGATTCCTTACTACCCGCTCGGCGTATATAAGGACAGAAGCGCAAAGGAGGGCGAGTAATATGACGACGCAGCTTCTTATTGCAGGCTTCGGCGGACAGGGCGTGCTTTTCGCCGGAAAATTTCTGGCGTATAAGGGACTTATAGAGGGGCGTCAGCTCAGCTGGCTTCCTTCCTACGGACCCGAAATGCGCGGAGGCACCGCTAACTGCAGCGTTATCCTTTCCGACGAGCCCGTAGGCTCTCCCATTGTTTCAAAGCCCGACGCGCTTATTGTTATGAACCTGCCTTCTCTTGATAAATACGAGGACAGCGTGGTAAGCGGAGGGGCGGTATTTGTTGATTCCACCCTTATCGAAAGAAAGCTCAGACGCGACGATGTAAAGGCATTTTATGTGCCCGCCACCGCCCTTGCCAATGAGCTGGGTACCCCCTCCCTTGCCAATATGATTATGGTAGGCAAGTTTATCAAGGAGACCGGCGCGGTATCCGCCGACGATATGGAGGCGGCGCTGAAAAAGGTAGTTTCCGCAAGACATCAGGATATGCTGAAGGCTAATCTCAATGCCATAAAGCGCGGTTTTGAGTGCTGACTGCGGCCAAATTCACCATACAGTAAAAAGAGGCGGTTTTCCCGCCTCTTTTTGCATATAAAAACCCCCGCAACGCGGGGGTTTTACACAAAAATTTATTTCTTCTTTTTAGCTTCTTCCTTAAGGCGAAGCTCCGTATTGAGGATCTTTTTGCGCAGTCTTATGGTCTTGGGAGTGACCTCTATAAGCTCATCCTCGCCGATAAACTCAATTGCCTGCTCAAGGCTCATAATCTTCGGCGGCACAAGGCGCAAAGCCTCGTCGGCGCCGCTGGAGCGAATGGCGGTCAGGTGCTTTTTTTTGCACACATTCAGAGCAATATCCACTTGCTTGGGGCATTCTCCCACGATCATGCCCTCGTACACGGGTGTCTGCACGCCGATAAACATTACGCCTCTGTCCTGACAGTTGTAAAGTCCGTAAGAAGTGGACTCACCTGTTTCGCTGGCGATAAGAGAGCCGGTATATCGGGTGGTTATTTCTCCCTTAAAAGGCTGATAGCCGTCAAACACGGAAGCGATTATGCCTTCGCCGCGGGTATCGGTGAGAAACTCGCTGCGGTATCCGAACAGACCTCTTGCTGGAATAGAATATTCTATTTTCATACGGCTGCCGCGAAGATTCATTTCCAGAAGCTCGCCCTTGCGGCTGCCCAGCTTTTCGATGACCGTGCCCACATATTCCTCGGGCACCTCGACTGTGACGCGCTCCATAGGCTCGCACTTTCTGCCGTCTATTTCGCGAAACAGCACATGAGGGGTGGAGCAGCATATTTCAAAGCCCTCGCGGCGCATGGTTTCGACGAGTATGGAGAGGTGCATTTCACCTCTGCCCGCCACCTTGAAGCTGTCGGTGGTGTCTCCGTCCTCGACCCGCAGGGAAACATCCTTAAGGGTCTCCTTGTAGAGCCGCTCTCTTATCTGACGGGAGGTGACGAATTTGCCTTCCCGTCCCGCAAAGGGACTGTCGTTGACGGAGAAGGTCATTTCAAGGGTAGGCTCGCTGACCTTTACGAATTCAAGAGATTCCGGCGCCTCGGGTGCGGTTATGGTGTCGCCGATAGTAATGTCGGCGGCTCCGGAAAAGCATACTATATCGCCTACGGTGGCGCTGTCGACAGCCTGCTTTGAAAGTCCGTCGTACTGATAAAGAGAAACTATCTTTGTTTTCTTCGGAGCGGCGTCGGGATTGTGGTAGTTGACAATGACCGCTTCTTTTCCCACATTCATGGTGCCTCGCTCAATTCTGCCGATGCCGATTCTTCCCACATAATCGTTGTAGTCAATGGAGGAAACAAGCATCTGGAGAGGCGCGTCGGGGTCTCCCTCGGGGCGGGGAATATAGTCAAGTATGGTGTCAAGCAGAGGCTTCAGATCCGTGCCCGTGCCGTGGGGATCCACGGTGGCGGTTCCCGCTCTGCCGGAGCAGAACAGCATGGGGGAGTCAAGCTGCTCGTCCGTTGCTCCCAGGTCTATAAGCAGCTCCAGTACCTCGTCAATGACCTCGTCGACTCTGGCGTCGGGTCGGTCTATCTTATTTACCGCCACAATAACGCGGTGACCCAGCTCCATGGCGCGCCCCAGCACAAATCTGGTCTGGGGCATGGGACCCTCGGCGGCGTCCACCAGCAGGATAACGCCGTTTACCATTTTGAGTATGCGCTCCACCTCGCCGCCGAAATCGGCGTGCCCGGGGGTATCCACTATATTGATTTTAACGCCCTTGTAATTGACGGAGGTGTTTTTTGCAAGAATTGTAATGCCGCGCTCTCTTTCCAGGTCGCCGGAGTCCATAACTCTTTCCTGCACCACCTGGTTTTCGTGATATTCGCCGCACTGCTTCAGCATTTCGTCCACAAGGGTGGTCTTGCCGTGGTCGACATGGGCGATTATTGCTACATTTCTCAGGTCTTCTCTAACCATAACCGTTTTCTCCGAATTTTTTATTGATTTTTCATCTAACTTATATATTATACTTCATTTTGTCCCGCCGTGCAACGGCTTTTTACATAAAAATCAAATTTTCACCGGTTTTTCTTTGTATATCAGCACAAAGTAAGTATGAGCGAGCAGATATACGCCGCCGCGCAGGAGCACAGCGCCACCAAAGTGAGGGATCTTTCAAAAAACGAAAGGATAAGCGCCACGGCGCAGCCTGCCGCCGCCGTAATAAAGCTGTCTGTGGAGTAGAATATCCACGGTATTGTCATTGCCGCCAGCACCGTATAGGGCACATAGTGGAAAAAGCTTAACAGAAAGCGGTTTTTCAGCTTTTTGCGAAAGGCGGTAAAGGGTATCATTCGGATAAGGTATGTAACGATTGCCATTGCGGCAATATACAAAAGGAGTTCAACCGTCATTTTCGCCTGCCTCCTTTACGGGGAAAATCAGCGCCGCGGCAGCCGCAGCGGGTACCGCGCAAATGATAACGGCAAAGCCGCTGGAAATAAAGGAGAAAAGGGGAACATATTTAAGAATGCAGGAAAGCGCCGCTGACACAAGAACGGCAAACAGAATACCCACGCTTTTCTTTGCGGCGGGCACGATAATGGCGACGAACATACCGTATATGGCAATTCCCAGCGCCGCCGACACGGAAGCGGGAAGCACGGAGCCTGCGGCGGCGCCCAGCAGAGTGCCCAAAGTCCAGCCGACCCAGGGCAGGGTGCCGAGACCGTATATGTATCTGTCCGATAACAAATCGTTTTTGGCGGAAGCCACCGCGAAAATTTCGTCCGTTATAAAGAAGGAGCAAAGCATACGCCGCGGCGTAGTAAAGGTCTCGTCCAGCTTCTGCGTAAGGGTGAACCCCATGAGGCAGTAGCGCAGGTTTATAACAAACTGGCATATCATCATTTCTATGAGAGTGCCGCCTGCCGCGATAATGTCGACTCCGGCAAGCTGACCTGCAGAGGTAAGATTTACGGCGGAGATAATCACTGATGGCAGAATGCCGATGCCCTTTGCCGCCGCGCTGATACCGAAGCCGAAGGAAACCGAAAGATATGCAAGACCTATGGGAAAGCCGTCGCGCAGACCGTGACGGTATCTGAGCTTTGAAAATGCCATATGACCTCCGTGAGGCAAGATAAAC
>JBJDYY010000084.1:0-4430 GCA_051867715.1 Candidatus Avispirillum sp. | reverse complement strand
ACAACAGCCGGTGCTTATAGATAGCTCTGGTAAAGAGTTTAGGCCAACACAGGGTCAAATAAATATAATTGCACGCGGCAACGAAGGAAATAGTATATATACACAGGTATAAGGAGGAAAATAAAGATGGTAACAAAACCGCAGAGAAAAAGAATTTCTAATCTGCTTTATAGAAATGTTGATGACGGATATACTCATCCCGCGACGCTTTATTGTGGGCTGGTTACTGGCAGTATAAGTGACGATGGCACTATTACTGGAGAGGTTTCTGGTGGAGGATATGCTCGAGTAGCTGTAACTATGAATTCGACCACATTTTCTGCTGCTGATGATTCGGCGGTTTGCAGAAATCTTGTAGATATTTCTTTTCCTGAATCCACTACGGCTTGGGGAAATATTACTGCTGTATTTTTTACCTATGCTCAGACCGGAGGAACGGCACAGTATTATATTCCCATTTCTCCTGCAAGAACGGTGCAGGCATATACTACGGTTTACTTTAAAGGCGATCCTTCTGGAGTTAACGGAAATATTCAGCTTTCTACAAGTAATTAATAATTAAGGGGTATTTATATGAAGCGGAGCTTTGATTTAAGGCTAAAAAAGAAACGCAGTTACAATATTTTTATATCGGGCTATACTCAATTTTATAGTTGGGTATTTAATATTATACTGCGAGCTAAACAAAGTATGGCTACGTCTGCTCCGAAATTTATTCAGAGGTTAATTGGAAGCAGTTTAATTAGAACAAAACAGTCTGTTACAATGAATACTCCGAGGCTTATAAGTAAGCGCGAGGCAGATCTGAAATTAAAAACTATACAGCAGTTGACTTCATCAACTTTTTATACTAATGAAAAGTGGAGTACGGAAACAAACATAAAACCTGTTGCTGTTATAGAAGTGACGCCGACTAAAATCAGCGGATCAAGCCTTTCTATAAATACTATAAAGCCTATACAAGTCTGTTCATTCCAATTAATAAAGTTGTATTATACATACGAATGGTTTTACAAGACCCCCGGAGATACAAGCTCTGCTTATACTCTGGGGGATATTGCTAATAAAACTCTTGAGCAGATGTTTTATAAATCGACTAACTGAGGTGGTGAATAAATGCCGATTAAATATAGCCCAAACTATAATTTTGTGCTTGTAGATTCATCGGACACAGATGTTACACAAATATCTTATGTTATAGGAACGAGTGGCAGTCAGGAAACATCTAATTTTATGATCCTTGATGCTACGCTAAAGAAAATAGAAGATGTAATGGGAGCAAGCACGCGTATATATATAGATGCTGTAAGTACAGATGGAACTACATATACTGCAACAACTGCTGATATACCAGAATATGTTAAAGATATGGTTGTTATTGCTTCTTTGTCTAAAAGCAATACAGGTGCAGCATCTCTCAATATAAATAGTTTTGGTGCAAAATACATTAAAAAATATAATACTTCAGGCAATCTCGTAGATTTGACAAATGAAGTTTTGAAGACAGGGATAAATTATCTGTTGAGGTATGACGGAGAATATTTTATTTTGCTTACTCCTATTCTTATTGAAGACCTCAAAACAGAAGTCTCAGATGATCGTATTCTTATAGCAAAGAACGGTATTATAAGTGATAGTGGAATACCTATAGACAGTATAGAAAGCAAAGCAAACAAGGCGTCTTCTTATACTTCTGGTAATTTGGCAGCATTGGATAGCAATGGTGATTTAGCGGATTCAGGTAAGAAAGCCTCGGATTTTGCTAATGCATCTCATACACACCCCAAATCCCAGATTTCTGATTTTCCAGAAACTATGACTCCGACTGCCCATGCCGACACTCATAAGACTGGTGGGACAGATGCAATCGCTCCGGGTGACATTGGAGCAGAATCGTCGATTAAAAATACTGTTGAAAAAACAGGTATAGTTGATAATGACCTTGTTGTAATAATAGACTCAGAAGATAGCAATAAAACAAAAAAATTCTCTTGGTCAAAGGTAAAAAATGCGCTGAAAGGATTTATTGATACAGTATATACTACTGCTCTAATTTCTCTTACTGGATATTCTAAAGCATCTTCATTTTCTGCTATATCTGAAACAGATTCCATAAATGCGGCGATTGGCAAGCTGGAAGCTGGAGTCAATGCAAATAAAATATCTGTGACCGGAATATTGAAAGGAACGGGAAGCGGCGTTGCTGCTGCCGTTGCCGGAACAGATTACTCTACTTCAGACACTGTAGGTGAACAGCTCCAGAGTTATCTTCCGTTGACCGGCGGAACGCTTACTGGAGGTTTGAATCTCAAGGGTTATAGCGAAGGTGTTGAGGCACTGTCCGGTACTCAAATATCTCCGGCAACTGCAAACAACTTTACCAAGGCCATAAATACAGACACTACCTTTACTATAGTCACAGAAGGGATGGCAACTGACAAGTGTTATGCGATTACACTTGTACTAACAATGGGTGCTACGGCGTATACCATCACATGGCCGTCTATTACATGGGCTGACAGCGCTCCGGCACCGGAAGCCAATACCGTGACCGAAGTTGTACTTCGGACATACGACGGCGGTGCAACATGGTACGGCTCGGTTGGAGGTGTATTCAGTGTTAGCGCGTAAGCTTTTAATGGTTTCAATTGGTGGCGGGGCTTTTATTGTACCTTCTTTCACCGGCTCATATGCTGTTTTCGGGGACGAGAAAAAGGGATATATAGAGCTTTACAGCTCCGGGACGCTGACTTTTAGCAAGAATGCAGTTGTGGATGTGTTTTTGCTTGGGGGCGGTGCAAGGGGAGCCGCCGGAACTTTAACGATGACGACTGCCAAAGGAGGTTCTGGTGGTAAAGGAAGCTCTGGAAATAGCTATTATGAGGTGCCGGTTTCGGGCGATTATACAATAGAGATAGGCTCATCCGAAGGAACTTCAACTGCTTTTGGATACTCACAAGCAAGTGGCGGCGGAAGCGCAGGAGGCGTTGGAGCGGTAGTTACACCAGATAACGTGACTACAAAAGCTACAAGCGGTTCTACTGGTGTTTCATATCCGTTTGGTGGAGATAATACAGAGTTTCTTATAAATTACGGAGCTGGTGGCGGTGGTGGTGGCGCGAGAAGCGCGCCAATGTGGACTCCTCTCGGCTCTGGAGGAACATTAGGCGGCGGCGCTGGCGGTAATAATTCTTTGACCGATTACAACGGCGGGAGCGGAACTGCAAACACAGGCTCTGGCGGCGGTGGCGGTGGCGCTGTTTATTATTCAAGCAGTTCAACTAAAAAAGGCACAGGCGGCGCTGGCGGCTCCGGGCTTGTAATAGTCCGCTGGGGATATTAAGTAGGAGGATAAATATGCAGAAAGCAATTATAAATAACACCACCGGAGAGGTGGAGAACATCATCGAATATGCAGACAGGGGCGTGGCAATACGCCTGCCGCTCGGGTATGCGGTATATGACTGCACCAACGTAGCGGTGCAGATTGGCGATACATTTGACGGCGGCAAATTCTACCGTGACGGCGAACCGGTCGAAACACAACTCACGGACGCGCAGAGGCTTGACCAGATGGAAGCGGCTTTTGCGGCACTGGCAGGGGAATAAGGAGGAGTAAATATGGCAGACATTGTTGCTCTTATGCAGCAGCTTCGCGCGGCGCTGATGGACTTTGCGGCGGATACCCCCGACGAGAAGGCGGCGAAATATCCCATGCTGTTCGAGCCGTGGGAGGCCGGGAAGGTCTACGCGGCGGACGACAGGCGTCAGTATGCGGACAGGCTCTGGAAATGCCGTCAGGCGCACACCTCGCAGATGGGCTGGGAGCCGGATGCGGTTCCGGCGCTCTGGGCGGCTGTTGATGTTGCTCACGCCGGAACGGCCGACGACCCGATACCGGCTGTTCGCGGTATGGAATATGTCTATGGACTTTACTACAAAGACGAGGAGGACGGCAAGGTATACCGCTGTGTCCGGAGCAGCGAGGCCGAGGGCGGTGTGGTGACGTTGCAGTATCTCCCGCATGAGCTTGTTGGGCAGTATTTTGAGGTGACGGCATGACAGAGATAATAGTAGCAGTTATTACAGGCATTGCAACTGTATTGGCGGTAATTTTTACGAACAGCCGCAGCAGCCGCGACATGGATGCAAAGCTCGACAAGGCGCAAGCAATAACAGAAACAAAGCTCGATGAGCTTACTCGTGAGGTTAGAATTCATAATGGGTTTGCGCAGAGAGTACCTGTTCTTGAAGAACAGATGAGATCTACTGACAATAGATTGAAAAATCTTGAGTCTCATCATGTTGATGTATAAGAAAGGAGAATATACAAATGAACGGAGAATTTATAACTTGGGGAATTCTCGGTACCTATGCTGGAGCAGTATCGATAACTGCAATTATCACGCAGTTTCTCAAGAAACTGCCCG
>JBJDYY010000083.1:0-20795 GCA_051867715.1 Candidatus Avispirillum sp. | reverse complement strand
GGACATGGAGACCGTCTTTATTATAAAGGACTCCAGGGGCGGCGGAGGAATCGATTTCGAAGCCCACCAATGGAAAGACAGTCAGCTTGCGGCTCTGCATATAGATATGTCCAATACATATTGGCTGTGGGGTTATCTTGACGGCGCCCAAAGGCTTATTGAGCAGTCAACCAGTTTATTCAGCGGCAAGCTGATAATCGAAGGCGGCAATTACAAAATGAACTGCGACACGGTGAAGTTCAGCAACGGAACTCACTGCCTGAACGATGCCGTACGGTACCGCGGTACGGTGATTGCATCCAATATAAAAACCGTTATCAACGGCGGTCGCTTTGAGGCGTACTGCGACGGTGTTACCGTAAAGAAAGATAACTTCGGAGCAAGAGACCTTGCCGCTTTCGGAATAGAGACAATTTATGTCGGCAATTCAGGTTGGGCAGACCCCGAAAACGATTATTACGAAAAGTACAGGTACGGAGAGGATCTGACAATTAACGACGGTGTCTTTATCTCCGACAACGGATACTCCGTAAGACACTTTGACAGATACCATATGAGCCTTTACAGCCAGCAGTGGGGTTTTGAATACTTTATAGCGCCCATGCTCAACGGCGGTGAGTATTACGGCCCGGTGAACTTTACTTCCAAGAGCTTTATTTATCTGGACAACGGCTCGGACTATCTGAACGAGAAAAATCTTGTCAAGATGACAAATCCGAGTTGTAAACTGATGCTGAACGGAAAATATAAAATGGCTTCTCAGATAACCCTTGAGGATCTGGCAGACCAGGACACGGAGTCTTTTGTCGTTATTAACGATGCCGACTACTGCTGTTTTAACGATGTGAGTCTGAACGGCACAAACCTGGGGCAGGATATGCGCGGCACCGTTAACGTCGGTACAAACAATACTCTGACATGGACATTTGATGACCTTGAACAGGAATTAAAGGATCTGGGCTTCAGCTATAAAATCAGCGTCAGAGACAACAAGGGCGGAGCATGGAAAGAAGTGACTCCTGCATATTCCGGCGGTGTGGGTACCGTAACCCACCGTATAACCGCAAACACAGCGGGAACAATGCAGCCCGGATTTATGATAGAGCTGTACTGCGGCAGCGAGCTGCTGCTCAGGGGCGGATACGGATTCCGGCTTACCGTGAAGGATACGGTCAAGATTTACAATGTGGGCTTATCATGGATAGATACGCCTGTCGACGGCGGTCGCCCGGACTTTTCCGCAAATACCGGCTCGGGCAGCCTCTGCAGCGTAAAATCAATCGCATGGTACAACGATACGGATAAAAAGGACATGAGCTCCTCCGACACTTTTGCGGCGGGGAAGAAGTATACAGTCAAGGTGACTCTGACGGTAGGTGACGGCTATGCCTTTGCGGATAAAAGCTCTTTGAAGGTTAAATTTAACGGCAATCTTCAGGCGGGCTTTGTCTCCGCTTCGGCTGACTGCACTCAGGTAGTTTACAGTTACTCCTATACGGCGGCAGAGAAAATTTATACCGCCGATGTTACCGTAAACGGTATTGAGGCTTTCGAAAGCTACGGATTTAAGGATTCTGTTTCGGGTGATCCCGTTAAATACACTACTACCGCAGAGGTATTCGGACTGTTTGAGGCTATCGACGCCGACGAGATATTACCGGATGATTCGTGCCGTATAGTGGTAGGATTTATTCCCAATGACGGGTATGCTTTCCCCGATACAAAGGGAAGCGGTATAAATGTAACCATAAACGGCAAAAAAGCCGAATATTATGACTACTTTGACGGTTGCGCATGGTTCAGCGTCGATTACTACATACAGCAGTATGAAATAAAGGAAGTCGACTTCAGCTATACAAAACCGGAAACGGGCGACAGCATCGACGATTTCATGGTTTCAATAAATAATCTTTCTCAAAGACCCAACGAAATGATTACCGTCAAGGATGTTTACTGGGCAGACAACGGCACCGACGAGGAGTATACCTGGATAGATATGGAGGACGGAGCTGTTTTTGAAGACGGGCACAACTATTATTGCTCGATAACCTTCGGAGTGGCTGACGGCGGATACAGGTATTGGAACGGCGGTGACTTAAAGGTGACTGCCAACGGCGAAAACATTCCCAGTATCTATGACTACAACGGCTCACATTCCTATAATCCTCCCACCGGATATTGCGAAGAGCTTTACGTATCTCTGCGCCTTTCTCCCGGAGCCGATACAGTGATACGGAGTGTTGAAGCAACGGTGACCGAGCCTGTGGCGGGCAATGCTTGCGGCGGGATCAGTATAGATAAGGCCGCGAATAAAATCAGCTCTTTTTCAAGCTCATGGGTTGAAATGGCTTATGACGGAAGCGGTGAGCTCTCCGCCGTTAAGACCTTGGAAAACGGCGACCTATTTGAAGCCGGTAAGATTTACAGGCTGATGGTTACCGTGTATCCCGAAGTCGGTTTTACCATTGACATTGACGCAAGCGTTTATATTAACGGCCGGATAAGTGAATATTTATACCTGAACAGCTCCGGCGGGCTGACGGTTTATATGGACTTTGAATGCCCCGCAAGCGGTGTAGAGGGAGCTTATATTACCGGCACGGTGACAAGCTACGGCAGCGATACGGCTGACGTTACCGTTCAGCTTATTGCGTCGGGTGCCTCCGAGGCGGAATATGAGGTTACCGTTCGCGGCAATTCGGCAACTTACAAAATACCTTATTCCTCCTCAGGCGCTTATACTCTCAGGTTTATGAAAACCGGACACGCGCCCAGAGACTATAAGGTTGTTGTCAGCGGCGGTTTGGCATATACAAATGCCGTGATACGCCCATACGGCGACACCACCGGAGACGGTAAGCTGAACGGCTCCGACCTTAACTACTACAAGCGCATAATGCTGGGGCGGCTTACTGTTGACTCCGGTTCCTACGATTTCAAGGTGGACGACTACAACTGCGACACCAAAATAAACGGTATGGACGCTAACTTCCTTCTGAGATACATTATGGGAAGATAAACCGAAAGTTTCTTTACATTTCTTTTGAAATATGTTATAATCCGTTATGGGGATTTGCCCGCGAGTCGGGCAAATCTTCAAGTGCGGTATTTGAAGCGGGCTTTTTATTAAGAAAGCTCAGTTTTGCGGTAAAAAAGCGCACTGCTTAACACAAATTTATAAAGGAGAAAAACAATGAGAAAGCATTCAAAAGCAGTAAAGCTGTTCAGCGTCATTATTTGTCTTATGCTGACAGTGGGACTTTTCCCCATTGCTGCCAATGCGGCAGTCTCGGCAGGCTTCGATGTTCTGAAGACTGACGCGGAGGGTAATCCTCTGGCCGGCGCCGTTTTTTGGCTGATTCCGGACGGTCCGGTGGCCGAGCTCGATTATTCCGACCCGGAGGAGCCCATCGAGGCTGTTTCAAATGAGCAGGGAATTGCGACATTTTCCAATCTGGAAGACGGCGAATACATACTGGTTGAAGTAATGGCTCCCGCCGGTTATGTATGTTCCGACGATTACTATGAGCTGGTTGTATTCCGCTCAGCGGTTTATTTCACATCCGACAATCCCGATGCTTTTATGGGAGAGCCCTATTCAACGGTTACTTTTGTAAATGAAAAAGCGCCTTTATACGAGTTCACTGTTGAAAAGACCGATGCCGACGGAAATCCTCTTGCAGGCGCAACCTTTTCACTGACCGGTGCGGAATATTTTGACGGCTTGTATTTTGAGGCAGTTTCCGGCGAGGACGGCATTGCTGCCTTTGAGATCCCGGACGGTTTTTACATTCTTGCTGAAGAGACGGCTCCCGACGGCTATATCAAATCCGATATAACCTATGAGATCGTAATTTCGGAAGGCGAGGCTTATACGTTTAACGAAGACGCATTGAATGACGATATATTTGTCAAGTGCGGGCAGATCACTTTCGTTAACGAAGCGATAGAAGTTCCTACATATCAGTTTACCGTTAAGAAGACCGACGGGGACGGAAACCTGCTTGCAGGTGCAGTCTTCTCCCTGACCGGTACCGGCAATTCTGTCGGCAATGATTATGAGGCAGTCTCCGGTAAGGACGGTATCGCGGTCTTTGATGTTCCGGAAGGATTCTATACTCTGGCTGAAAAGACGGCTCCCGAAGGATATACCAAATCCGATAAAACCTATGAAATCGCAATTTGGGGCGGCGCGGTTTATTTCTATAACGAGAGCGCCGAGGGCGACGATCAGTACAGCGAGTATGAGCAGGTGACTTTCGTGAACACAGCCGCAGAGGCACCTAAGAAACCCGCTGAAAACCCGCCGACAGGTGACAGCGGCATGACAGGTCTCTGGACAGCTCTGATTCTTGTTTGCGCAGTCGGCGCCGCAGGAACGGTGGTTTACGGCAGAAAGAGAAAATATTCTGAAAAATAAGCATAATCATATATAGACAGTTTCGTGAGTCCGCAGGCGGCAAAACCGCTGCCGCCTGCCGGCTTATCTGTACTTAACTGTATCTAAGGGCGGAAAATTTTCCGCCCTTTGGAAAAGCGGCTGTTTTTAGCAACGGACGTTTTTCCAAGGGGAGTACCTGAAATACAAATGAAGCAGCACCCCCAAAAGGCAAATTCTTTTTTACATCGGATACATTGAAAGGAGACTCATTTTATGGGACTTATTAAGGCAGGAATAGGCGCGCTGGGCGGCACTCTGGCGGATCAGTGGAAAGAATTTTTCTACTGCGAGGCTATGGACAAAGAGGTCATGGTGACCAAGGGTCAGAAACGCGTAAGCGGACGTTCCTCAAACACCAAGGGCAGCGACAACATTATTACCAACGGCTCCGGTATTGCCGTGGCTGACGGTCAGTGTATGATCATCGTGGAGCAGGGCAAAATCGTTGAAGTCTGCGCCGAGCCCGGTGAGTTTACATATGACGCTTCCACGGAGCCGTCGATTTTCGCCGGCAGTCTGGGGGAGAGCATTAAAGCTACCTTCAGAACGATCGGTAAGCGTTTTACATACGGCGGCGACACGGGCAAGGATCAGAGAGTGTATTATTTCAACACCAAGGAGCTTATCGACAATAAATTCGGAACTCCCAATCCCATACCGTTCCGCGTTGTGGATTCAAAAATCGGTCTGGATGTGGATGTTTCCGTACGCTGCTCCGGCGTGTATTCCTACAAGATTGCAGACCCGCTGCTGTTCTATACAAATGTTTGCGGCAATGTGGAGCAGGAATATACCCGCGACGAACTTGACAGTCAGCTTAAGACGGAGTTTATAAGCGCTTTGCAGCCTGCTTTCGGAAAGCTGTCGGAGCTGGAGCTGCGCCCCAATCAGATTGTTTCCCATAATACGGAGCTTGAGGACGCCATGAACGCGGCGCTCTCCGCAAAGTGGGGAGAACTCAGAGGACTTAAGGTTGTCAGCATTGCGCTGGGTTCCGTAACTCTTCCCGAGGAAGATGCGGAGATGATAAAGCAGCTTCAGCGCACTGCTGTTATGCGCGACCCCACTATGGCCGGAGCAACTCTCGTGGGCGCTCAGGCAGACGCTATGAAAGCGGCGGCTTCAAACTCTGCGGGAGCCATGACAGGCTTTATGGGCATGGGCATGGCTATGAACGCAGGCGGAGCCATGAACGCACAGAATCTGTTTGCCATGGGTCAGCAGCAACAGCAGCAACAGCAGCAACGGGTGGAGCAGCCGCGGGACTTCGACGGCATGGAACGGTGGAAATGTTCCTGCGGGGCTGTTGCCTGCGGCAAATTCTGCCCCGAGTGCGGCGCAAAGAAGCCTGAGCCTGTTCAGACGGGCGCATGGAAATGCTCCTGCGGAGCGACGGCAACAGGGAAATTCTGCCCGGAATGCGGCGCTGCAAAGCCTGCTGACTCCGACGGCTGGACCTGTTCCTGCGGCACGGTGAATAAGGGCAAATTCTGCCAGAACTGCGGAGCAAAGAAGCCTGCGGGCGTTCCTCAGTACCGCTGCGACAAGTGCGGTTGGGAGCCTGCAAAGGGCGAGAAGCCTCCTAAATTCTGTCCCGAGTGCGGCGATCCCTTTGACAACGGGGACATAGTCTGATTATTGCGATAGGAGAATGAATAATGGGATTGTTCGATAAGAAATACTGCGATGTTTGCGGGGAAAAGATAGGTCTTCTCGGCAACCGCAAGCTTGAGGACGGAAATCTGTGCAAGGACTGTGCGGCAAAGCTTTCACCCCTGTTCAGCGGAAGAAGAAGCGCGACTGTGGAGGAAATCAAGGCACAGCTTGCCTACCGCGAGGAAAACAAGCAGAAGCTTATGTCTTTCGGCCCTTCGAGAACCTTCGGAGAGAGCAGGAAAATCTATATTGACGACAGTGCAGGCACCTTTATCGTTACAAACAGGTCTAACTGGCGTGACGCAAATCCCGACCTTATATCCCTGTCTCAGGTGACCGGGTGCAACACGGAAATTAAGGAAAACAGAAGCGAGATTTACCGCGAGACCGAGGACGGCAAAAGCGAAAGCTACAATCCGCCGCGCTATGAGTACAGCTATGAGTTCAGGGTAGAGATTCTTGTAAACTCTCCCTGGTTCAGCGAAATAGAGCTGGAGCTGTCGGAGGGCAACGAGCCCGACAGCAGATATACGGACGCATACCGCGAATACGAGCGGCAGATGTATGAGCTCAAAGCAGCGCTTACGGGCACGGCGCCTCAGACGGGTGCGGGAGCCTTCGGCGGTGCGGCTGGCTTCGGAGCCGGGTCATTCGGTGCAGGTGCTGCCGGTGCGGCGGGTGTAGCAGGCGCGGCAGGTGCGGTCGGCATGTCCGGCGCGGCAAATGGCGCAAGTGCCGCAAATGTCGGCGGTGACGGTGAATGGAAATGCTCCTGCGGCGCGGTGAACAGCGGAAGATTTTGCCAGAACTGCGGCGCGAAAAAGCCGGAGGCGGCACGCCGCTTCAGATGCGATAAGTGCGGCTGGGAGCCCAGTGCCGGAGATCAGGTGCCGAAATTCTGTCCCAACTGCGGCGACCCCTTTGATATAAGCGATGTGCTGTAAGAGAGCAGCACGAAGTATGACTGTTATAAAAAGGGCGGTGATTGCCGTGGGAATTGTATCGCTTTTGGCAGGACTTTTCGGCTGCGCAAAACCTGAAAAAGAGGCAAGCCATAATGCTGATGATATAATTTCGGTGTCTACATATTGCTCGCATATGGATTTTTCGTACGGTTATTCTTTTTCTCTGAGAAAGGAAGACAGCGTTTGGCTTTTTGATGCCGGATGCTTTATTCACGACCACAGCGAGCAGATAGAGTTTTCGGATAAAACGGTGGGCGACGAAGACATAAAAGAGCTTCTTTCTCTGATTTCGGAAAACGGAACGATCAAATCCGCGGAGAATTATAAGAAACCGATAGAATCGCCTTTTCAGCTATTGGATGAGACCACATACGGCATATGTATCGGGTTTTCTGACGGCACCGATTGCAATGCCGGCGCGAGAGTTGACGGCTATGACGAGATTGAACGGTTTTTCTACCGTCTTGCCGAGACTTTGGAGTAATACAGGAGTATTTACATATGGATACATTACAGGAATACAAATGTCCGTGCTGCGGTGGCGCCATTGCCTTTGACAGCACCCTGCAGAAATTGAAGTGTCCTTACTGCGACACGGAATTTGAGGTCGAGACGCTGGAGAACTACGGCAAGGAGCTTGAAAGCGAGCCGGATGACAGCATGAACTGGGAGACCTCTGCCGGCGGAGACTGGCAGGAGGGAGAGACTGAGGGGCTTCGCTCCTATGTCTGCAAATCCTGCGGCGGCGAGATAGTGGCTGACGACACCACAGCCGCCACCTCATGTCCTTTCTGCGGAAATCCCGTTGTGATGTCAGGTCAGGTTTCGGGTTATTTGAAGCCGGACTATGTGATTCCGTTCAAGCTTGACAAAAATGCCGCTAAAGAGGCTTTGAAAAAGCATTACAGCGGCAAAAAGCTTTTGCCCAAGGTGTTCAAGGACGAAAACCATATTGACGAGATACGGGGCGTGTATGTTCCGTTCTGGCTTTTCGACGCTGATGCCGACGCTCATATCCGTTACAAGGCTACCCGCGTACGGGTATGGAGCGACAGAGACTACGACTATACGGAAACCTCGTTTTTCTCAGTGGTGCGCGGCGGAAGTATCGGATTTCAGCGCGTGCCCGTGGACGGTTCGTCAAAAATGCCCGACGATCTGATGGAATCTATTGAGCCCTTCTATTTTGAGGACGCCGTGGACTTCCACACCGCTTATCTTGCGGGGTACTTGGCAGACAAGTACGATGTGGATGCCGAGGCAAGCGTTGAGCGGGCAAACGAGAGAATAAAGAACAGCACGGCGGACGCGTTTGCGCAGACGGTGCAGGGTTATGCCACAGTAACGCCTGAGGCTAGCGGCATACATCTGCAAAACGGACGGGCAAAATACGCTTTGTACCCCGTGTGGCTGCTTAACACCACATGGAAAGGCAAAAAGTACACCTTTGCCATGAACGGACAGACGGGGAAATTTGTGGGCGATCTTCCTCTTGACAAGGGCGCCTACAAAAAGTGGCTATTCGGTCTTGCGGGAATTGTCGGAGCGGCTGTATTCGCTCTGTCATACCTGCTGTGGCTGCTGTAAGGAGGTGCGGAAAATGAAGAAGAAAATTTTTTCGGCCGCCCTTGCACTGATAATGCTTTTTGCCGTGACGGTGACGGCCTTTGCCGCAGGCAGTATGCCCAGAGTATGCGACGGAGCCGACCTTCTCTCCGAAAGCGAGGAAGCCGAGCTTCTTGCAAAGCTTGACGAAATAAGCCTTAGGCAGCAGACGGATATTGTTGTGGTAACGGCGGCTACTCTTGAGGGAAAAACTCCCATGGAGTATGCCGATGATTTTTACGATTATAACGGCTACGGCTTCGGCGAAAACAGGGACGGAGTCCTATTGCTGGTAAGCATGGAGGACAGAGACTGGTGGATTTCCACGACCGGATTCGGTATTACGGCAATCACCGACGCGGGAATCGACTACATATCCGACAAATTTACCGACTACCTCAGCGAGGGTGAGTACGCTCAGGCATTTAACATTTACGCCGAACTGTGTGATGAGTTTATCACTCAGGCAAAGACGGGAGAGGCTTACGACTACGGCAATATGCCGAAGGAGCCCTTTGATGTGCTGTGGCATATCTGTATTTCCCTTGCGGTGGGCTTTGCCGTTGCGTTTATAGTTACGGGAATAATGAAAGGCAAGCTGAAAACCGTGCGTTTTCAGTCTGCGGCGGCAAACTATGTCAAATACGGCAGTATGAATGTTACGGAAAGCCGCGATATGTTTTTGTATACCCATGTAAGCCGGACACCCAGACCTAAAGAATCAAGCTCCGGCGGATCAAGTACGCATACCTCCTCCTCCGGGTCTTCTCACAGCGGCGGAGGCGGAAAATTTTAGATTTTTTATCCCGAAAGGAGAAAAGAGATGGAACTTATCGGCAAATGGAAGGTAAGAGAGGTAATGAGCTTTGATCTGGACAGCGGTATGGTGTGGAAAACCCTTGACCAGCTTGCCGCTTCGGAAAATGCTGACGAGGACAGCATTGATAAGTACCGCAAGACCGTAATGGCTTTTAATGAGGACGGTACATTAGAGACCCTTATGCCTGTACCCGAGGATTTTACCGAGGAGCAAATAGCGCAGCTTGAGGCTCAGGGAATTAAAACCCGCGACGGCATGGCTGTTATCTCTACTGAGCAGTGGAAATGCGAGGACGGCAAGAATCTGTATAACACCGGCATAAGCGGCGAGGTACTGGGCGAAGAGGTATCTTCCTGGACGGAAATTAAAGAAGTCGGCGATATGATAGAGCTTGCACTGATGCGTTTGGAGCGCATGTAAAAAATACCGAAATAAAAATACTGAATTGAGATAACAGGAGGACTGTTTATGGGATTTTTCGATAAGCTTAAAAGTCAGGCGGTTAACGCCGCTGCCGGCGCAGTAAGACAGGGTGCGGCGAGCCTCGGCTGCAAAACGGAAAAAATAGTTTTTGCCGACCTTCCCGAAAGCCTTGAGGCGTTCAAGGCTTTGCCGCAGGCATCACTTTCCACTCCCTTTGATACCGCGGCGCTGACGGTTGCCGCTTTGTGCCTCTATCCCGCAGACAAGGAGCTTTGCTTTGCGGCTCTTGATTTTCTGCGCGGACCCAGACCTATGAACGGTATGGATAAGCAGTTTATTTCGGACCGCTTCCGCGGCAAGGATTATGTGCCCCGTTCCTATTTTGAGGGGGCTACGCCCGAAAACGACTATATGCCGTCGTCGCCTTACACGGTAGTTATAAAGTCGGATCCCCATTCATATGACGAGCAGGGATATGCGAAGCTGTTCGCGGTATGCGGCGGCGCCGATTCACCCCGCCCCGTAAAGCTCCGCGAGACTAAGGACGGCAAGTGGTATCTGTGGGAGCAGTATCTGCTTACCGATGTTCGTGCCCCCGCAAGCACAGACCCTTGGGCATAAGCTATCGGTATAACAGAACCGGAAAATGACGGCGGTGTACGCCGAAAGTCTGTAAAGGAGCCTGTATTATGACAGTTAAGAACGGTTTGCGCCTGACGGCCGTGCTTCTGTGCGCTTTTGTGCTGTTACTCACTCTCGGAGGGTGCAAGATCTTGCCGGGATTAGGTATCGAGCCGGGTAAGAAAAAAACCGAGACACAGGACGCATCGCTCACTGAAAATACGACGGATACGGCGGAAACGATCGAAACGACGGAGACTGAAACGGATAAAGCAATTACAAAGGGCGAAGAACAGCTTTCGGATTTCAGAAAAACTCTTTCTGAGAGCGGCAGTATTGCCGGCGTATGTTTCATGGGATATACCGAGAACTCTGACAGTGACGCCGGAAAGCTGTACGGTGAGGATTATCCTATGGTTTCGGAAATTCCCGCAGAGAGACGAATTATTTGTGAGGGAAGCGAGTATTACTGCATTGTCCCGGCGGATGACAGTATAGCTGTCAAGGTCTGCCAATGGTATTTTGACGAGAATGACGACTACACTCCCAAAGCCGGCAAGGTGCTTTATGAGAGCCGTACTGGGGAGTCTGTACTTATCCGTTGCAATGCAATAGAAGGAATACCGAATATTATTGTAACCGTTTCAAGTGCCGGCGGAGAATATCAGGAATTCAATCCGCAGCGAAGCCTTGAAAACGGCAAGGTGCTTTTGCCGCAGTCTGAGCCTTTTGTGGCGGATCTGACCGACTATTCAAAGGCGGATCCTTCCGCAAACGCCGATTAAGGATATGAGTTTGCGCTCATACGTCAATGGCAAACAGGAAGTAATTTTTTATAAAGCGCACCGCAGGGTGCGCTTTACTTTTGCTGAGCGGGCAATTTTTACAAATCCGTCAGTTAGCGCAGGCTAACTGATTGTGTGTATTGCCGAATTCGGGAAAAAGTGATAATTTTTATTGACAAACATAAAATCAGCGGTTAAAATAATATCGGTTAGCGAAGGCTAACCGATATTTCGGGCGCGTGGTTAGCATTGGCTAACAGCACCGAAAATAATTGTTGTTTTCATGTAATGTGGGAAGGTGGAATTATGATGCCGCTTACGCTTGCAAAGGTCGGAGAAGTGAACATAATCAAAAAAATCGGCGGGAAGCAGGAAGTCAGGGCTCATCTTGAAAATCTGGGATTTGTTGCCGGTGGCAGAGTCAGCATTGTCAACACTATCGGCGGCAATGTTATTGTGAATGTTAAAGAGTCCCGTATTGCTGTCAGTAAGGAAATGGCGCAGAAGATCATGATATGATTTCTGCGGCAGTTCAGATAAATTATTATAATAAATATTAAGGAGGAGTCGGCATGAAAACGCTCAGGTCGGCAAGGGTCGGAGACACCGTTCGTGTTGTGAAGCTTCACGGCGAGGGTGCTGTCAAGCGCCGTATTATGGATATGGGAATTACGAAAGGTTTAGAAGTACATATCCGCAAGGTTGCTCCCCTGGGAGATCCGGTGGAGGTCACTGTACGCGGTTACGAGCTGTCAATCCGCAAGGCTGATGCGGAAATGATAGAGATAGAATAATACCGTACACTTCGGCGACGAGCCGCCGTATTTTTTCAGACTTAGGTTAGCAACTGCTAACCGCGAAAGCGAGGAATTGACAATGGAAATAAGAATTGCTCTTGCGGGCAACCCCAACAGCGGCAAAACTACTTTGTTTAACGCGCTGACCGGCTCAAATCAATTTGTCGGCAACTGGCCGGGCGTTACGGTTGAGAAAAAGGAAGGAAAACTCAAGCGGCATGACGGCGTTATAATCACCGACCTTCCCGGCATTTATTCGCTGTCTCCGTATACGCCGGAGGAAGTGGTAGCAAGGAATTATCTTACCGGTGAGCGCCCCGACGCTATACTTAATATTGTTGACGGAACTAACCTTGAAAGAAACCTGTATCTGACTACGCAGCTTACGGAGCTGGGTATTCCGGTGGTTGTGGCCGTCAATATGATGGATGTGGTACACAAAAACGGAGACAGGATAAATACTGCGGAGCTGTCCAGAGAGCTTGGCTGCAGGGTGGTAGAAATATCCGCTCTTAAGGGAACGGGAATAACGGAAGCGGCTGAGGCTGCTATTGACGCGGCAAAAAACGCCGGAACAGTTCCCATGCACACTTTCTCCGGTACGGTGGAGCACGCGCTGGCTCATATTGAGGAAGCGGCAGTGCACAATATGCCCGAAGAACAGCAGAGATGGTATTCCATAAAGATCTTTGAGCGCGACGAAAGGGTTCTTTCGCAGATAAAGCTTGACAAAGCGGTATTGGAACACATTGAAACCGACATAAAGGCAGTCGAGGATGAAATGGACGACGACGCGGAGTCCATTATTACCAACGAGCGTTATATTTACATCGGTGAGATAATCAAGGGCTGTTACAGGAAAAAGTCAGCCGGAAAGCTGTCCACCTCGGACAAGATAGACAAGGTGGTCACAAACCGTTTTGCGGCGCTGCCGATTTTTGCGGTGATAATGTTTATTGTTTACTTTGTTTCTGTTACCACTGTCGGCTCCTGGGCGACCGACTGGGCAAACGACGGTGTTTTCGGAGACGGTTGGCATCTGCTTGGAATCGGAACATCTGCTTATGAAGAAGTAAGCGGGGATTATACCGCGGCAATGCAGGCAGCTCAGGCTTTTACGGGACTTGATACGGAGGCTGAGGACTTTGACGCCGACTCGGCTTTGGCAAATCTGAAAGCATTTGTACCGGATGAGAATACCGCAACTGTTGACGCAGAAGACGAGGAAACGCTTGCCGTCACAGAGATGACTGCATATTACGATGCAATTCCCGACGGTGCGGACGAGGATTCAACCGTTCCCATGACTTATGTGGACGCAGTGGAGTATCTGGGAGAAAACGGTTTTGAAGAGCCCGATCCCGCCGACTACGGCGTATGGGTACCCGGCATTCCCGCGCTTCTGGAAAAGGGGCTGGACGCCGTAAACTGTGCCGAATGGCTTAAAGGACTCATTCTCGACGGTATAGTAGCAGGTCTCGGCGCCGTTCTCGGATTTGTTCCTCAAATGCTGGTGCTGTTTATCTTTCTTGCGTTTCTGGAAGCATGCGGATATATGTCCCGTATCGCTTTCGTGCTGGACCGTATTTTCCGTAAGTTCGGTCTTTCCGGAAAATCCTTTATTCCTATGCTTATCGGCACCGGCTGCGGTGTTCCGGGCATTATGGCGTCCCGTACCATTGAAAACGAACGCGACCGCCGTATGACGATTATGACTACCACCTTTATACCCTGCGGCGCCAAGCTGCCCTTTATTGCCATGATTGCAGGTGCTATTTTCGGTGGAGCATGGTGGGTCGCTCCCAGCGCATACTTTATGGGTATGGCGGCGATTATCGTTTCGGGTATTATGCTTAAGAAAACCAGAATGTTTGCCGGTGATCCCGCTCCCTTTGTTATGGAGCTTCCCGCTTACCACCTGCCCACGGTAGGCAATGTGCTGCGATCTATGTGGGAGCGCGGCTGGTCCTTTATCAAGAAGGCCGGTACGATCATTCTGCTTTCTACAATACTTGTATGGTTCACTACTTACTTCGGATTTGTTGACGGATCCTTCCGGATGCTGTCTGACGATCAGATAGACCACAGCATTCTCGCTGCAATCGGCGGTGTTATCGCATGGATATTCAAGCCTCTGGGCTTCGGAAACTGGCAGGCTGCAGTGGCTTCCATTACCGGATTTGTGGCTAAGGAAAACATTGTGGGCACTCTCGGCATTCTTTACGGCGGCGGTGCCGGAGGAGCATATGAGAATATCGCCGCGGCGTTTACCGCTGTCAGCGGCTTTGCTTTCCTTACATTTAATCTGCTGTGCGCCCCCTGCTTCGCGGCTATCGGCGCAATAAGGCGCGAAATGAACTCCGCAAAGTGGACATGGTTTGCAATTCTGTATCAGTGCCTGTTTGCTTACGCTGTGGCGCTGATGATCAATCAGTTCGGTTCGGTCTTTTGCGGCAATCTGAATGTTATAGGACTGATAGCTGCAATTATTATACTGGCCTTTATGCTGTATATGCTCGTAAGACCTTATAAAGGGTCAACTAAGCTGACCAGGAAGGTTAAGGTTTCAAAATCAAAATAACATTTTTGCTTATGCAAAGCGGGAGGAAATATAATGCTTGCTTTTATTTCGGATAATATTGCAACGGTTATTATTTGTGCTGTTTTGATTGCTGCTGTTGCGGCGATTATAGTCGGCATGGCAAAAAACAGGAAAAAAGGAAAAACCTCCTGCGGCTGCGGATGCTCGGGGTGTCCTATGAACGGCTCCTGCCGCCGTGTGAAATGAATTTCGGGAGACGCGGGCTTTGCTTGCGTCTCCCGGAATTTTTGGTATCCCGAAAACCATCTGCTAACGAGGTGTTCAAAAGAGGCTTATGCCGATGGTTAGTCCCGCCGCAGCGGAGGCTCCCCTGTGTAAGGGGAGCTGTCAGCGAAGCTGACTGAGGGATTGTTTTTAAGTCACAGTGAGACAATCCCTCCGTCACGGCATACGCCGTGCCACCTCCCTTTGCACAAGGGAGGCAGAGTATCCTGCCGCATTTGCGGGTGTGGGGCAAACTTGCAAATGTCGGAAGTATCGGTGTCTTCTAACCCGCAACTGGCAGCGGCTTACAGCCGCAGAGCAAACTACCGGCTTTGCCGGCGGTTTTGATTGCCCTATTTTCGGCTGAAATGCCTCCGACATTTATTGACACAAAAAACGCTGAGTGCTATAATCAGTCCGTACACAGAATTATGAAACTGTGCCGCAAAGCAAGTGCTGCAGCGCGGCTTCGGGGGTAAGAATGACACTTTTCGCTTTTTTGGGAATTATGATACCTTTTGCAGGCACCCTGCTGGGCGCCGCCTGCGTTTTCTTTATGAAAAAATCCATGAGTGACAGGCTTCAGCGTGCGCTGTCCGGCTTTGCGGCCGGCGTTATGGTTGCCGCTTCCGTATGGAGCCTGCTCATACCGTCTATTGAGTATTCGGAGGGGATGGGAAAACTGTCATTTATCCCCGCGGCGGCGGGATTTCTTTTGGGAATGCTTTTTCTTCTGCTCCTTGACCATATTATTCCTCACCTGCACAGGAACGCAAATGAGGCTGAGGGACCGCGGAGCCGTCTGGGTCGTTCTGCCATGATGGTGCTTGCGGTGACGCTGCACAACATTCCTGAAGGAATGGCGGTAGGCGTCGTTTTTGCAGGCTTTCTTACGGGAAAGACGGAGATTTCCGCTATGGGCGCGCTTGCACTGTCTCTGGGTATTGCTATTCAGAATTTCCCCGAGGGGGCTATAATTTCCATGCCGCTTCGGGCAGAGGGTGCCAAAAAGTCAAGGGCGTTTCTCAGCGGCGCGGCTTCCGGTATTGTAGAGCCTTTGGGCGCGCTTCTGACCGTTGCCGCCGCTTCTCTCGTGGTGCCCGCGCTTCCTTATTTTCTCAGCTTTGCGGCGGGCGCTATGCTGTATGTGGTAGTGGAGGAGCTTATTCCCGAAATGTCCGCGGGCAGTCATTCCAATGTGGGTACTGTGTTTTTTGCAGTGGGATTTGTGCTGATGATGATACTTGATGTGGCGCTGGGATGATTGAGAATGGAAAATTGAGAATTGAGAATGGAAAATTTAGAATTGAAAATGGAAAATTGAAAATGGGGAGAATAAGCAGAGGCGGCGTGAGAGATTCGGCGCTTCGGAAATTCCAAAATCAAAGGACTGCTGTTGCAGTCCTTTTTGTATGCAAAACTTGCTTTTTCTATTTTCTAAAGTTATTGAGGATTGTCAAGAGGCTTTTCGCGGCAAGTCCTTTGAGCGGGGGACGGGAAATCGCCCCCCGTTTATGGTATTATGTACGGGGCAGCGCCCCGTTTATAACAGCGTGTGTGGGGCAGTGCCCCGCATTGTGCCTTTTTACATCTGTTTTCTGATATGCTCAAGGGCGCCTTTTTCGAGGCGGGAGACCTGCGCCTGGGAAATGCCGATTTCGCTTGCTATTTCCATCTGCGTTTTTCCTTTGAAAAAGCGCATATTGATTATATCCCGCTCACGCCCCGACAGGGTTTTCAGCGCTTCTTTCAGCGCGATTTCTTCAAGCCAGCTTTCGTCCGTGTTGTCCGTATCGCTTATCTGATCCATAACATATATGCTGTCGCCGCCGTCGCTGTAAACCGGGTCGTAAAGAGACATGGGCTCGACGATAGCGTCTATTGCCGCCGCCACTGCTTCGGGAGCTTCTCCGAGAGACTGTGCTATCTGCTCAACAGTCGGCTCGCTGTTAAGGCTTGCCTGAAGCTTTTCCTTTGCCTGAAGCGCACGGTAGGCAAGATCTCGCACGGAACGGGACACTCTGATGGAATTATTGTCTCTGAGATAGCGCCGCACCTCGCCTATTATCATGGGCACTGCGTAGGTGGAAAATTTTACGCACAGCTCCGTGTTGAAATTGTCGATTGCCTTTATAAGCCCTATGCAGCCTACCTGAAACAGATCGTCCAGATTCTCCCGCCTGTTGGTAAAACGCTGTATAATGCTCAGCACAAGACGGAGATTTCCGTCGATAAGCTTTTTGCGGGCGTCCTCGTCGCCCTGTCGCGTTCGCTTCAATAGCTCCTGCTTTTCCTCGTCGGTAAGCGTTTTCAGCTTTGAAGTGTTGACGCCGCATATTTCTACTTTGTTGTAGTACATGGATGCCCTCACTGCTTTTGATACTTAAATTATTGCCACCGTCTGCGCCCTTATACAGAAGCGCTGCTGCCTCATTTTTCCGCCGCTTCCTTTAATTTTTATTTGACTTATTTTCTTATTTCATTACATCCGGCATTTCGCTAAGCATATCCTCGATATATATGCCGTAACCGCGGGTGGGGTCGCTTATAAGCACATGAGTCACCGCGCCGATAAGCTTTCCGTCCTGCACGACAGGACTGCCGCTCATACCCTGTACAATGCCGCCGGTTTTTTCAATAAGTGTCTTGTCCGTAATTTCCACATTAAAGCTTCCCGCCGGGTCCTTGGAGGTGCCGCGGCTTATTTTTACCGAATATTCGCATATTCCCGTGCCGTCTACGGTGCAGTAAATGACCGCGTCGCCCTCTTTAAGGCTGTCCCTGCCCGCCGTCTCTATGGGCTTTGTGAGAGCGGCGTATTTGTCCGGGTCGCCGAACACTCCGAACACTCCGTGATCCGTGTTTTTTGTGACGGTGCCGCTTTTTTCATTGGAAAATATTCCTTTCAGCTCTCCCGGCTCGCCTGCAACGCCGCGGTTTATGCCGCTGACCGTTACATCCGACACTATTCCGCGGGACATATCGCACAGCTTGCCTGTGGACATATCGCATATGCCGTGACCGAGACCGCCGAAGGCTCCCGTTTCGGGTATAATATAGGTAACGGTGCCGATGCCCGCCGTGCCGTCCTTAAGCCACAGACCTATCCTGTATTCTCCCGCGCTTTCTGACATTACGGGTGTAACATATATGGTCAGGGTCTCGTCTCCGCGAAGCACCGTGAACTCCATTTTTTTGCCGCCGCTTTCAAGCACAGCCCCCGTTATGTCAAGGGAGGTTGACACATCGCTGCCGTTTATCTTTTTAATAATGTCGTTTTCCATAAATCCCGCTTCCTTTGCGGGGGAAACCGCGCCGTTTTCGGAATCTACTTCGCCGAAGCCGTTTACCGTCAGCTTGCCGTTGAAGACCCGCACGCCGAAGGGCATTCCGCCCAGATATACCGTGTCCGCCGCTTTCGTTTTCGCCGCAGCCGCTCCGACTTTCAGAGACAGCGCAAGAACTATGCACAGAAGCAGTGACACGCTCCTTTTTATTGTTTTCATCTATATGACCGCCTTTTTATTTTGAAAATTCATTCAAAGTTAATTTGCGCACTCTCAAGCCATCGTATGAAATGCAAAATTATCGGTAACTTCAAATCTTAACCATTTTTTATTGACAATAAAATACGCCGTATGTTATAATGATGTACGGCGTTGGTCAGGCTTCTGACGATTACACAATGCCGGAAAGGGAACTGTTCTATGCTTACTGCAGTAGTCGGTATTAACTGGGGCGACGAGGGAAAGGGACGAATCGTCGATCTTCTCAGCCGCGATCAGGATATCGTCGTCAGGTATCAGGGCGGAAATAACGCCGGACACACTGTCATTAACGAAAAGGGCGAGTTTATTCTTAATCTGCTTCCGTCAGGCATACTGCGCGACGATGTGGTGTGCGTTATGGGCAACGGTATGGTCATCGATCTCAAACACCTGCACGGTGAAATCGAGAGGCTGCGCGAAAAGGGTATCAAAATTTCTCCCGAAAATCTGAAAATCAGCGACAGAGCCATCATTACCATGCCTTATCATGTGGATCTTGATTGCTTCGAAGAGGAAAGACTGGGCGGCGCCGGCTACGGCTCCACTCGCCGCGGTATCGCTCCCGTTTACAGCGACAAGTACGCGAAAAAGGCAATACGCACAGGCGATCTTTTCCATATGGATTACCTGAAAGAGCATCTTCGCGGTATTCTTGAATATAAAAATCTTACCGTAGAAAAGGTTTACGGCAAAGAGGGCCGTACATACGAGGAAATGCTTTCCTATCTGGAGACTTACGGCGCGGAGTTCAAAGATTATATCTGCGACACGGGCGTTTATCTCCAGAAGGCAAACGAAGCCGGCAAGCGCATAATGTTTGAAGCGCAGCTTGGCGCTTTGCGCGATATAGATTTCGGTATTTATCCCTTTACTTCTTCCTCAAATACCATATCCGCCTACGCTCCCATCGGCGCGGGTATTCCCGGCATCAAGGTGGACACCACCGTGGGTATTATGAAGGCTTATTCCACTTGCGTGGGCGCGGGTCCCTTTACCGTGGAAATGGAGGGTGACGAGGCCGAGGCGCTTAGAAAAGCGGGCGGCGAATACGGCGCCGCTACCGGCAGACCCAGACGCGTGGGAGCCTTTGATGTGGTTGCGTCAAAGTACGGTATCCGCGTGCAGGGCAGTGACAAAATTGCTCTCACAAAGATGGATGTGCTGTCATATATGGATAAAATTCCCGTTTGTACCGCGTATGAGTACAACGGCGAGAGAATTAACGATTTCCCCGTAGGCGAGGTGCTGGAAAAGGCCGCTCCCGTTATCGAGTATGTCGACGGATGGAAATGCGATATTTCAGGCTGCCGCTCTTTTGATGAACTTCCTGAAAACGCAAAGAAGTATGTGGAATTCCTGGAGGAAAAGCTGGGTGCAAAGCTCTGGCTCATTTCCGTGGGCGCTGAGCGCGACGCTTACTTTATGAGATAAGGATTTATATAATCGGAAAAGCCGCCCGTGGGGCGGCTTTTCCGTATGAAAGCAGCGGCTTATACGCCGTATTGACGGCAAAATGACTGCGGCGCGGAAGCCTTACTCGGAGCTTTGCGAGAAATAGTAATTTTTTTGCAAAAAAGGTGTTGACAAACCGCCGCGGTTTTAGTATAATATCATCTGTCAGCGGACGGTTGCCGCAGACATGCGAGAGTGGCGGAACAGGCAGACGCGCACGTTTGAGGGGCGTGTGGTTAACACCGTACGGGTTCAAGTCCCGTTTCTCGCACCACGGTAAGACAGACAGCATGGCTGTCTGTCTTACTTAAATAAGCGGATATGGCGGAATTGGCAGACGCGCTAGATTCAGGTTCTAGTCGGGGCAACTCGGTGGAGGTTCAAGTCCTCTTATCCGCACCACGAAAAATCCCACATTTGTCTACCTGACAAATGTGGGATTTTTCGAACGAAGTGTGCCTTGCGGCACGATAAGCACACCTTCGGCGCGTGAAGTGGTGCTTCGCATCGTGAAGTGCCTACGGGCGTGGGTGGCACACTTTACTTCACATTGTACCAAGCACAATACTTCACAGCGGCGTCGTCGCTGCTTCACTTGGCGAAGCCAAACTTCACTAAATGTTGAATATCCGTAGAATTTGTGTAATAATTAGTTCGGAATTCTTAAATTTGTCGCTATAAGGAGTGTATTGTAATGAGGCTGGATGGATATGGTCTGTTTGTTAAAGACATGGCTGCAATGATTCGCTTTTATCGGGATGTATTGGGATTTGAGATAAAAGAAGCCGAAAACACTGACAATGTTTACTTATTAAAGGACGGCACCTTGTTTTTGCTGTATGGGAGAAATGATTTTGAAAAACTAACAAGCAAAAG
>JBJDYY010000082.1:0-4488 GCA_051867715.1 Candidatus Avispirillum sp. | reverse complement strand
AAGGGAGGTGGCACGGCGTATGCCGTGACGGAGGGATTGTCTCACCGTGATTTTCCAAACAATCCCTCAGTCGCCTTCGGCGCCAGCTCCCCTTACACAGGGGAGCCTCCGCTGCGGCGGGACTAACCATCGGCAAAAGCCTCTTTTGAACCACCTCGATAGCAGGTGGTTTTCGGGAGACCAAAAAATCGGGCAGCAGACAATAAGTACCGCCGCCCGATTGAGCCTCATATTCCGAATAATTCAATATAAATCAGCTTTCCGCCTTTTCCACATATTTGAAATAGCAGCTTTCGTCATCGCGCTTTATTATCAAAGCAAAATAATCGTCTCCCGTTTCATCTCCAACTGTGCAGTTAAAGGTGAAGCGGTAGGTATTTTCCGTTTCGTACAGGCTTATGCAGTTGACGGTGAGTGAGTTTTCCTGAGAGGGAGCCGCCGTAATATAGCATTCTATCCTGTCAAGGTATTCAAACATATTTCCGCTTTTGTTGGAGACTTTTTCTTTGCCGCCGAAATATTTATACGCGGCGTTTGAAAAGTCCTCCGCCGGGATTATGACGGAAAAACGCATATGGGGATAAGCCTCCGCAGCCGTTTCAAGCAGCTCGGGATTTCCCGTATACTTGGCGTATCCCGTGTTCATCATATAGCACAGCAGAGAATCGCGGCAATGGGAAATGGCGTCCTTTGTGCCGCGGAATTCCGGGATCTCCACGGAATTTATTGTAAGAGTTTTTACCATTTCGCAGATTTCCTCAGCCTTCTCGCTGTCGCTTTCGTACTCGCTTATGATCTCCTCGGCATCGTAATCGTGGGTGTCAAAGCCGAGAGTGGCAAAGAACTCCCGCGCCGCACAGCCGGTAAAGCATATGGATGCAGACAGTATCAGCAAAGCCACGGCATAGCACGTAAATCTTGCAGAAAGTGCCGCGCCGTACCGCCGCTTTTCGCTCTCCTCTCTCATATGAATCACCCCCGAAATAGCTATTTTCATAATTATTATCGTTCATTTATATCCGCATATATAATTGTAGCACATTCCGCGAAGGATTTCAACACCGGAAAAAGCGGCGCGCAAAGGGGAGAGTACGCGGAAAGCATAAAAATGATATATTTTGCGGCAATTGCTCTTGACGGATACGAAAACCGGATGTATACTGAAATTACAGAAAGATACATATGTGTACTGATATGTACAGTTTCAGCGCATAAAAACGAATACAATATAATGAAAGGTATGGTATGAATCATGGCAAAATTCTGTGAAAAATGCGGTACCCCTATGGAGGACGAGGCGGTATTCTGTCCAAACTGCGGAACGGCAGCCGCACCTGCTGTTGAAGATCCGGCTCCCGTAGCAGAGGAAACCGCGCCTGCGCCTGCAGTAGAGGAGCCCGCACCTGCACCCGCAGTCGAAGAGCCCGCGCCGGAACCTGCACCCGCAGTTGTAGAACCTGCACCCGCAGTCGAAACCGCGGCAGCGCAGGAGCAAAGCGGCTTTACCTATGCAAACGCACCGCAGGCGCCCAAGCAGGAAGCTGCACCGCAGGAGCCTCAGTACCGTTACCAGCCGGCTGTGCAGGCTCAGCCCGTCTATCAGCAGCCTCAGCCCGTATACACCGTGTACGCTGCTCCCCCGTCTGCCGAGTCGGTAATTGAAAACCAGACGGTCAGCACCGCCAGATTTTTCTGGTTCAGAGTGCTGTTTGCAATTCCCCTTGTTGGCTTTATACTCAGTATCGTAATGTCCTTTGCACCCAAAAACAAAAGCTTCAAGCACTTTGCCCGTTCTTATATGATAATGAACTTTATCGCTATCGGCATTGTTCTTGTAATCTGCATAGTTGTTATGGCAACAGGCGGCACTCTGGCAGGTTTGTATTACGATATATTGCACTCTATGTAACTGATGTACGGAGAGTCCCCGTATTCCGCAACGCGGAATACGGGGCTTTTTTGTTTACACCCATGTTACAAATCCGCCTTGAAATTATTACATGGTTATGATAAAATATATATGCAGAGATTCTACGGTTTTACGCATATATAATTATTAAGTAATATATTCCGGGAGGTGACGATATAAAAAGAAAAAACCGAACAAAAATTCCGCCTTCCCTTTCGCGGGAGCACAGCGCCGTGGGCGCAAAAATACGGGAATCGGCAAAATCCGTCCTGCCCCTCGTGATTGCAGTGTCGCTGCTGTGCCTGTTTCTGTGTCCCGTACAGCCGGAGCTTTTGCTGTGCTTTCTTTTGGGCGCCGTAATGCTTACCGTGGGCATGGGTCTGTTTTCCGTAGGGGCGGATCAGGCAATGACCCCTATCGGGAACAAAGCGGGAACCGCGCTTACAAAAACAAAAAAGCTGCCGATCATACTGGGGGCAAGCTTTCTTATGGGTTTTGCGGTAACGGTGGCGGAGCCCGATCTTCACGTTCTGGCAAAGCTTGTGCCCCATATTGACAGCTTCGTATTGCTTATAACCGTAGGTGCGGGAGTAGGTCTGCTTATGGCGGTATGTATGCTCCGCATACTGACGGGTATGCGTCTGCGGTATATGCTATGTGTTCTGTACGCCGCGGTATTTGTTCTTGCCGCTTTTTCCGACGCGGATTTTCTCGGCGTTGCCTTTGATTCCGGCGGAGTTACCACCGGCCCCATGACGGTGCCCTTTATACTGGCGGTGGGTGTGGGAGTTTCCAACATCAGAAGTGACAGGAGAGCCCATTCCGACAGCTTCGGTCTGGTGGCGCTGTGCTCCGTGGGACCTATTCTTGCCGTTCTTATTCTCGGCTTCTTTTACAGCGGAAACGCCGAAAGCACCGCCGTTGCCGCCGCCGATTACATAAGCTCAAAGGAAATAGGCGGAGCCTTTCTCAGAGAAATACCCGTATATATGAAAGAGACCGCCGTGGCGCTGCTGCCCGTAATACTTGTGTTTTTACTGTTTCAGCTTGTTACCAGAAACCTGTCGGGGCGCGGCTTTGCGAAAATACTTATCGGAATTTTGTATACATACGCGGGACTTGTTCTGTTCCTCACGGGAGTAAACGCCGGCTTCTGCGCGGCGGGAGCGGAGCTTGGCGCTTCGCTTGTAAAAAATATGCCGCCCTGGGTCTTTATATCCGTATCCATGCTTCTGGGCTGGTTTATTATATCCGCAGAGCCCGCCGTGGGAATACTTGAAAAACAGATAGAAAGCGTCAGCGCCGGCGCCATACCGGGCAAGACAATCAAATACAGCCTGTGCGCGGCGGTATCTCTGGCAATGGGGCTGTCGGCTCTGCGCGTGGTCACGGGAATATCAATTATGTGGTTTCTCGTTCCCGGATACACAGCGGCAATAATTCTGTCATTTTTCGTGCCCGATATTTACACGGCCATAGCCTTTGACTCCGGCGGCGTGGCGTCGGGACCCATGACAGCCGCCTTTATGCTTCAGTTTTTTATGGGCGCCGTATCAGAGTCAGGCGGAAATATTCTGCACGACGCTTTCGGAGTAGTGGCAGCGGTCGCCATGATGCCCCTTTTGACGGTGCAGACCGTGGGACTTATATACGAAATCAGGGGCAAAAGAGTCAAGACACAGGAGGCAGTGTGCGGAGACCTTGACATAATCGAGCTGTGGGAGGAAGCCGCATGAATTTTGTTATTTCAGTAATAAAGCCGGAAGCCGTAAATGTCCTTTGCGACATATACTCCGACCTGAAGGTGCCGCTTACCGTCACCCTGCACGGCAGGGGCACCGCAAACGGCAGTATGCTGGAGCTTCTGGGCATTGATTCAAACGAAAGAAGAATACTTATGACCTTTGCGGATTTGGGGAAGACCGCAAAGCTCATTTCGGCGCAGAAGCGCCTTATGCACATAGGCGTACCCGGTCACGGAATAACCGTGGCGGTACCGGTAAAAAGCGTGGGAGGAAGAAAAGCCGTGAGTTTATTATACGGAAGCGACAGGCACGAAAAATATTCGCCGCCCCAAAGCTATGCTTACGAGCTGATTGTGGCAATTGCAAACGAGGGCAGCACCGACGCGGTCATGAACGCCGCCCGCCATGCGGGAGCAAGGGGCGGCACCGTTCTGCACGGCAAGGGAAGCGCCGGCGAGGGGGACGAAAAATTTCTGAACATTTCCATAGCGGAGGAAAAAGAAATCATACTGATACTTTCAGCCTCCGAAAACAAGTCCGCCATAATGCGCTCCGTCCTTGAAAAAGCGGGTCCGGACAGTAAAGCGGGCACCGTTCTCTTTTCCCTGCCCGTTTCAGAAGCGGCAGGCTTCGGTCTGCTTGAGGGAATATAAATACAGCCTCTCCGAAGCGCAGAAAGGGCAGCCGATTGCATTATGCAACCGGCTGCCCTTTGCTTGCTCTTCCGAGACCGCCTGCTCCTGCTAACGAGGCGGTTCAAAAGAGGCTTTTGCCGATGGTTAGTCCCGCCGCAGCGGAGGCTCCCCTGTGTAAGGGGAGCTGGACAGGTTATAA
>JBJDYY010000081.1:0-4513 GCA_051867715.1 Candidatus Avispirillum sp. | reverse complement strand
ACATAAGATCCTTGATAATGACCATCATCTTGACCACAAATTCCCAGTCACTGTCCTTCTGTGCGCGGGAGCGCTGAAGCTCTGCGGGGTTCTTGTCAAAGCCCTCTATGCACTTTTCTTTTGCCCACTTCAAAGCCTTTTCGTACTCGTCATGGTCGTAAATGCCCTCAGTCATACGGCGGATTATCTCCACCTCGTCAACGGACTCAACTCTCATACCGAGATATTCCTCAATAAAGGAGGAATCAATAATAGAGCCGCCGATACCCATACAGATAGAGCCTATCTGCAGATAGGATTTGCCGCGCATGGTTGCGCAGGCAACGGCAGCACGTCCGAAGCGGAGCAGCTTTTCACGGACATCCTCGGGGATCTCGGTAGCGTCTGCCGCCTGAACATCGTGACCGTAAATGCCGAAAGCAGGCAGCCCCTTCTGAGCGTGGGTCGCCAGAACGGAAGCAAGGTATACGGCGCCGGGACGCTCCGTGCCGTTAAAGCCCCATACCGCCTTTATGGTGTTGCGGTCCATATCCATGGTCTCCGCGCCGTAGCACCAGCAGGGGGTCACGGTAAGCGTGATATCAACACCCTCGCGCTTGAATTTCTCGGCGCAGGCAGCCGCCTCGCCCACTCTGCCGATGGTGGTATCGGCGATAATTACCTTTACCGGCTCGCCGTTTGTATAGCGGAGATTTTCGCTGAACAGCTTTGCCGCGCTTTTTGCCATATTCATGGTCTGCTCCTCAAGTGACTCGCGTACCTTGAGCGCTCCGCGGCGACCGTCGATGGTGGGACGAATGCCGATTACGGGATATTCACCTACAAGTCTGTTTTTTGCCATAGTATCAAAATTCCTTTCACAGAAATATTTACTGCTATCATATTACCACAAATTGCACACAAGTTCAAGAATTGCGGCGTTAAATTTGTAATTTTGGTAAAATTTTTTTATTCACATTTTTTGTATTGAATTCAGCGGTTCAAAATACTAAAATTAGTAAGGTTTTTCTGATACGCTTAAATGCAAACGGAGATATTATAATGAAATGGACTGAAAACTATACCGTAAACGCCCACGACACAGACCTTAACGATATTCTGAGTCTTACGGGAATGCTGCGTTATATTCAGGACGCGGCGCACTGTCAGATGGCGGGCGAGGGTCGCTCCTACGAAAAGCTGTACGCTCAGGGCAAGGCGTTTGTTATTTCCCGTCTTTCTCTCAGCATATACGGAAAAATTTACGCCCACGACAAAATACAGGCGTCCACCTGGGCGTGTGAATCCACCGGCGTGTCCTTTCAGCGCTGTTACAGCGTTGAGCGCGACGGGGAGATAATGGCGGAGGCGTCGGGAATATGGGCGCTTCTGGATACAAAAACCGGCAGACTTATCCGCGTTTCCGACTTCCCCAACAACTACTGTATGGACGCTCCTCTTGAGCTGGATATGCCCGCCCATTTCCGTCTGCCCTCCGAAATTCCCCTGACCCTTGTGGGCGAGAGAACGGCGGAGTATCAGGATGTGGACATAAACGGTCATATAAACAACACCCGCTACGGAGATATTCTGTGCGGATATATACCGGAGATGAAGGGGCGGCGCGTAATAAAGTTCAGCATCAACTACTGCGGAGAAGCGCGGCTGGGAGAGAACATCAAGGTCTATATGGGGCATACCGGCGACGGCGCATATATTTTCCGCACCCTGCGCGAGGGCGGAAAAACAAATGTGGAGGCGGAAATCCTTACGGAAAAGCTGTAAGCCGAAAGAGTGCGGCTGCCGGCAAGTATTTTCCCGACAGTTATTGACAAAACAAATATAAACCTATATAATTATTATACTTCAGCACGGCGCTGCAGAAATCACTGCGGCGCTTTGTCTTTTAAGCAAAACGGGGGTAACTATGACTAACGTACCGGAAATGTTCGGCTGTCAGGTCTTTTGCGACCGGGTAATGAAGGAAAGACTGCCGGAGGATATTTATACTCTGTGCAAAAAGTCCTTCAACGACGGCAAGCGAATGAGCCTTGAAGTGGCAAACGAAGTGGCAAACGCCATGAAAGACTGGGCTATCGAGCACGGAGCCACTCACTATACTCACTGGTTTCAGCCTATGACGGGCATCACCGCCGAAAAGCACGACAGCTTTATAAAGCCTGTGGGCGAGGGGCGCGTGATCATGGAGTTTTCCGGCAAGGAGCTGGTACGCGGCGAGCCGGACGCTTCCTCTTTTCCGTCGGGCGGACTCAGAGCCACCTTTGAAGCCAGAGGCTACACGGCGTGGGACCCCACTTCGTATGCTTTTATAAAAGATAAAACTCTGTGCATCCCCACCGCATTCTGCTCTTACGGCGGAGAGGCTCTTGACCAGAAAACGCCCCTGCTGCGCTCCATGGAGGCGCTGTCAAAACAGGCTCTGCGCGTTCTGAAGCTGTTCGGCAACAGCGATGTGACGGGAGTCAAGACAACTGTGGGCGCCGAGCAGGAATATTTTCTAATATCCCGTGAAATGTTCGATATGAGAAAAGACCTTATATACACGGGCAGGACTCTTTTCGGCGCAAAGCCTCCCAAAGGTCAGGAGCTTGACGACCACTATTTCGGCACGCTGAAGCCTGTTGTATCAAAATATATGGAGGATCTTGACGAGACTCTGTGGCGTCTGGGAGTGCCCGCAAAGACAAAGCATAACGAGGCAGCCCCCGCACAGCACGAGCTTGCACCCGTGTTTGAGACCGCAAATATCGCCGTTGACCACAACCAGCTCACCATGGAAATGATGAAGAAAACGGCGGAGCGTCACGGCATGGTATGCCTTTTGCACGAAAAGCCCTTTGAGGGTGTAAACGGCAGCGGAAAGCACAACAACTGGTCTATTACCACCAACACAGGCGTGAATCTGCTGGAATCAGGCGAGACCCCGTATGAAAACGCCCAGTTTTTGCTTATGCTCTGCGCGGTCATAAAGGCTGTTGACGAATATCAGGATATGCTGAGAATATCCGTTGCCAGCGCCGCCAACGACCACAGACTTGGCTCAAACGAGGCGCCGCCCGCCATTATGTCCATTTTCGTGGGCGACGAGCTTATGGATATACTGGAAGCTATCGAAAGCGGCAAGCATTACGACGCCCGCGAGACTGTGCAGATGAAAATAGGCGTTCATGTTCTGCCCAAGTTCCCCAAGGACAACACAGACCGCAACCGCACCTCCCCCTTTGCATTTACGGGCAATAAATTTGAGTTCCGCATGGGAGGTTCCTCCCAGTCTGCGGCGGCTCCCAACACAGCGCTGAATACAGCCGTGGCAGAGGAGCTTTGCGGTTTTGCGGATATTCTGGAAAACTGCGAGGATTTCACCGGAACACTGCATGAGCTTATACGCACCACCATACGCGACCACAAGCGGATTCTGTTCAACGGCAACGGCTACGACAAAAGCTGGGTGGAAGAAGCAGAGCGGCGCGGACTTTCAAATCTGCCTACCACTCCCGACGCCCTTGCCCATCTGCTTGACAAGCACAATATTGAGCTTTTCACAAAGCACAAGGTATTCTCCGAGGCGGAGATGCGTGCGCGGCACGAGATAAATCTCGAAAACTATGTAAAGACAGTAAATATCGAGGCGCTGACAATGATAGATATGGCGCGCCGCGACATATACCCCGCGGTCAGCGACTTTGCCGCAAACATTGCGGACAACATCGCATCCCGCAGAAAAGTCTGCCCCGACGCCCATCCCGCAGAGGAAAAGCTACTTTCCCGCATTACCGCGCTGTCCGACGAGCTGTATGACAGCATAGAAGCGCTGGAGAAAGCGGTAGACGGCGCCCGGGAATGTGAAAACTATACGCAGTCTGCAAACTACTACAAGGATGAGGTTATAGGCGCCATGAATCGGCTGCGCGCCGCCGCCGACTCTCTTGAAGAGCTGACCTCCTCCGAGTACTGGCCTTATCCCAGCTACGGCGACCTGCTGTTTTCGCTGAAATAAACAATATTATTCAAATTATGAAAATCACCGCGCCTCCGGTAAAATCCGGGGCGCGGTGATTTTTCAGCAGGATTACTTTTTGTTTTCTTCTTTTCCGTCGGCGCTGCTTTTTTCGGCAAGAGACGCCTTTTTTCTTCCGCCGTACAAAAATACAAGCTTATTGACTTCTGCGCCGAGCATCAGTATTATCATACAGAAATACAGCCACAAAAGCAGGAACACGATAGCCGCAAGGCTTCCGTAAACATAAGAGGCATTGGGGAAATAGCTCAGGTAAAGTGAATAAAAATACGAGAACAGCACCCAGCCGAGCGCCGCAAAGAAGGCTCCGGGAAGCTGAGCCGCGTAGCCGCGGGGAAGTTTGTCTGACAACACATGATATTCGCTCTTTGATAGGCGTTTGCCTTTTTTGGCAACTGTATTAAACAGCAGAGCAAAGAACAGGGTCAGCACCACGGTAAGGACTACCTTACCTCCCCTTGAAATAATACGGAAAATCGCCGCCAGCACAGGGAT
>JBJDYY010000080.1:0-4536 GCA_051867715.1 Candidatus Avispirillum sp. | reverse complement strand
GGCGAAAGAACCCCGCCGCATTTGCGGCTGTGGGGCAAACTTGCAAATGTCGGAATTATCGGTGGGCTTTCAGCCCCGCCACTGGCAGCGGCTTACAGCCTCAAGCATGCCACCGGCTTTGCCGGTGGTTTTGATTATCATTACAGCAGACCGACATTATTGCAATACTAAACCGTCGGTTGTATAATAATGTACATACAGTATGTTTACAAACCGGCTGCGTTTTTCTATAATACAAGCAAAGGGGACAAAAGCATGGAACTTTTAGGCAACAAAATCCGGATGCTGCGCATAAACAAGAATATTACCCAGGAAGAGCTTGCGCAGAAGCTTTCCGTCAGCTCTCAGGCAGTCAGCAAATGGGAAAGAAGCATATCTTCTCCCGATATAACGCTGCTGCCCGTAATAGCCCGTTATTTCGGCATAACCTTGGACGAGCTTTTTAACTATCGGTTGGATGCTCTCACATATAAAGAGAGATTTATCCGTTTTATGGCTGACAACGATGTCCTCAGATTCGGCGAATTCAAGCTGAAAAGCGGACGCATATCTCCTTATTTTATTACAACTGAGCGGTATTCCTCCGGCAGCCAGCTTACGAAAATCGGAGAATTCTACGCGGAATGTATCAGAGAGAATAATATCCGGACAAATCTGCTGCTGGCAAACACCTACAAAGAAATCCATATTATTACCGCCGTGTGCATGATAATGTATATGAAATACGGCGTTGACATCAACTACTGCATAAACAATACAGTAGGCAAGCTTTCGGCGCCTTATGATGAAATTACGGTTATTAAGGACACCCTTGCCTCCGGGGACACTCTCCGGAATATAATGCAGAATATAAAGGAATGCACCGGAAAATACCCCTCCAATGTGGTACTGTCAGTTGACAGAGCCGAAAAGGGTCTTCGCTCACCCATGACGACCGCCCATGAAATTCAGGAGGAGTTCGGCGTCAGAGTTTATTCAACTGTAACCGTTGACGATATAATATGCGCTCTCGAAAACGGGGTTATTGCCGGAAGTGAACACCTGAAAGCAATGAAGGAATACAGAGAGCAGTACAGAGGAAAATAGCACACATCTGCCGCATATTCAAAAATGCCGCAGTGTAGTATAACATTTTCAAAAAGGAGACTGAAAAATGGAAAAACTGTACTTAATGGCAAAAGGTCATACCCTTCGCTTTCCAAACGGAAACGAGCCTTTTCAGATTGCAACAAGAATCCTTGAAGAATGCGGCGAGGTGGCGCAGGAGGTCAACCGATTTGAAAAAAGCGGAGTCAAGCAGCAAAAGCACGGATGCGCCGCAAAGCAGGATCTGGCAAGCGAAATAAGGCAGGCAATCAACTGCCTTATACAACTGGCTCAGTATTATAATTGCGAAAAAGAGCTGGAAGAATCCATCGACATATCTATCGAAAGGCTGAAAAGAGACGGGGTGATTTAGCGGTGGCATCATGGATGATACACCTGCGTGTGGCAGACACTCTGCTTTCGCAGCTTGACGGCATTTCGGGAACGGAATTCATTATGGGAAATATCGCACCTGACAGCGGAGTCCCAAACGATGACTGGTCCGAGTTCACTCCGAGCAAGGATATTTCGCATTTTTTTGAGGAGGACGAAAACTCTCACAAGAGAATCAGTATTCAAAAATATATAAACCGGCACTTTACAAAAGAAATGCAGAAAGGATACAGTCGGGAGCAATACTCCTTTTATCTTGGGTACCTTGTCCATCTTATGACGGATATTCTGTGGGTAAAAGAAATCAACCCCATATGCATAAAAAAGAGCCCTGAGGAATACAGGCAGAATCCGGAAGGCACCGTATGGAAATGGAAAAAGGAATTTTTCGATCTCGATGCTCTGTTTCTAAGAGAAAACCCGGATTTTCGCGCCTTTGCCGTGTTCAGCAATGCAAAAGGGTTCAAAAATCAGTATATGGATATTTTTTCGCCCGAAGCTTTTGATAATCGCCGGGAATATATTACTGATTTTTACCGCGCCCAAAGAGATGATTTAGACCGCGAATATGTCTATATTACGGAAAAGGAAACGGCGGATTTCGTAAAGACCTGCGCTCAGACCATAAAAAGCCGGCTGTCAGAATATATTGATATGTGAAACTAAGAAGCAGGGTGCTCTCCGGCGGAGAGCACCCTGCTTTATATTGTATTTCGTCTCAGATAACCTTTGACAGAAAGTCCTTAAGTCTCGGGCTCTTGGGATTTCCGAAAATTTCCTCCGGAGTTCCCTCCTCTACTATAAGTCCCTGGTCTACGAAAATCACCCTGTCGGCAACCTCGCGGGCAAAGCCCATTTCGTGAGTCACCACAGCCATGGTCATACCGTCACGGGCAAGCGCTTTCATTACCTCAAGCACCTCGCCAACCATTTCCGGGTCAAGGGCACTGGTAGGCTCGTCGAAAAGCATTACCTCCGGCTCCATGCAAAGGGCACGCACAATGGCAACCCTCTGCTTCTGACCGCCGGAAAGCTGGCTGGGATAGGCGTTTGCGCGGTCTCTCAGTCCCACCTTGTCAAGCAGCTCAAGAGCCGTCTTTTCCGCCTCGTCCTTGGGCTTTTTCAAAAGCTTGACCGGCGCAAGGGTCATATTTTTCAGCACCGTCATATGGGGAAACAGGTTGAAATGCTGAAACACCATACCCATTTTCTGCCTGTGGCGGTTGATGTTTGACTTCGGATCGGTTATATCGGCTCCGTCAAAAATTATGCTGCCCTCCGTAGGAGTTTCCAGAAGGTTCAGGGAGCGCAGAAAGGTAGATTTTCCGCTGCCCGAGGGTCCGATTATTACAACGACCTCGCCGCTGTGGATTTCGCAGTCGATGCCGTCAAGAGCTTTAACGGCGCCGCCGTTGTAATGCTTTTTCAGCCCCTGAACTTTTATAAGCACATTGTTAGCGTTCACTGCTGCGCAGCCTCCTTTCAAGAAGCTTTACGAAGTATGACAGCACCATTACCATAGCGAGGTAAATCAGCGCCACCGCAATAAGCGGCATAAAGTCGCTGTATGTAACGCCTCTGATAATGTCGCCGCCGCGGGTCAGGTCGTTAAGTCCTATGAAGGCGCAGACCGAGGTCTCCTTCATAAGCACGATGAACTCGTTGGCAAGTGCGGGCAGTACCGCCTTGAACGCCTGCGGCAGGATAATGTGCCACATGGTTGCCACATATCCGAAGCCCAGGCTGCGCCCCGCTTCCATCTGTCCCTCGTCCACCGACATAATGCCGCCGCGCACAATCTCAGCCACATATGCTCCGCTGTTTATACCGAAAGCAAGGATGGCAGTAAGCGTTTTGTCAACGCCCAGCGGCAGCAGTATGATAAAATACATTATCATAAGCTGTATGACCATAGGCGTGCCGCGGATGACCGTCAGATATATGCGGCAGAAAAAGTTGCCGATTTTCAGTTTGCCGGTTTTCGCGTTTGTAGAGCAGATAATGGCCACGATAAAGCCGAGCACTATACCGATTATTACGGCAAACAGCGTAATTTCAAGAGTTTTTCCCAGACCGTTTGCAAGATACTTCCAACGGTCCTTTTCAATAAAATTGCGGTAGAAATCATGAGAAAATGAAGCCCACCACGAAGCTATGGCATCAAGCATTCTTTTGTCCGTGCCTTTCAGTTATTTATGTCTTCGGTGACACTTTGCCCTGCCCGTCTGTCCGGAAGCATACGCGGCAAAGCAAAAATCCCCGTAACGCAAGATAAGGGCGGCAATGCCGCCACTTATCAAGCCGTCCGCGCCAAAGGCGCCTGACGAATAATTTTATTTGGAGGGTATGTACTTGTCAACAATCTGCTGAACGGTACCGTCATCAATAAGCTCGGTAATAGCCTTGTCAAGCTTTTCGAGAAGCTCGGTGTCGCCCTTCTTGACAGCGATGGCGTAATCCTCGTCTGCATAATCGGTGTCCAGCAGCTTAAGTCCGTCGTTTTCCTCAACGAATACCTGAGCGGGAGCGTTGTCAATGATTACTGCGTCAACGTCGCCGTTCTTCAGACCCAATACACAGTCGGTAGCCTTGTTGTACTGAACCACATAGTCAGAGCCGAACTCGTCGCTTGCGTAAATGTCACCCGTAGTGGTGAGCTGTACGCCTATCTTCTTGCCGCTGAGGTCATCAAGAGTCTTGATGTCGGAATTTTCAAGAACGATTACGGACTGAATTCCCTTTGCATAGGAGGTGGTGAAGTCTACGCTTTCCTTACGATCCTCGGTAACTGTCATACCTGCCATACCGAAGGCGTTGTCATGAGAGTTGACATAGGAGATGATGGAGTTGAATTCCATATCCTCGATTACCAGCTCCATATCAAGCTTTTCGGCGATCTTCTGAGCGATCTCGGCGTCGATACCGATGATGTCCTCACCGTCGTAATACTCGTAAGGCGGGAAGGTAGCGTTGGTGCACATATAGAGCTTTTCTTTCTCGTCGGTCATGTCGTTCTTCTTGGAACCGCAGGATGCTACGCAGCATACCGTCATAATA
>JBJDYY010000079.1:0-4540 GCA_051867715.1 Candidatus Avispirillum sp. | reverse complement strand
GACAATCCCTCCGTCACGGCATACGCCGTGCCACCTCCCTTTGCACAAGGGAGGCTTCGTTCCCGCCGTATTTGCGGCTGAGGGGCAAATATGCAAATTTCGGAAGTTTCGGTGGCTTTTCACCCTCCACCAGCAGCGGCTACAACCGCAGAGCAAACCTCCGGCTTTGCCGGTGGTCATGATTGTTTGCTTTTTCTCTGTGCTTCCGGCGCGTTTTTCCTCGGTGTCAGTTTTTTACGGCAGGATATTCATACTCAAAGCTTGCGCGGTCTGAGGTAAATTCAAACAGAGTTTTTCCCGTGTGGGTAAATCGGTAGTAAGCCGTGCAGGCTATGCTTTCTTTAATAATGCGGCTCATACTGCCTGACTGCGGGGCGTAAAGGGGTTCGGCGCGTTTTTTCAGAAGCTGTGCCTGCAGAGTATAGGCTCCCTGACGCACAAAAACCGAGCCGTTGCCTTCTATCTCCGCCCGCGCTCCCAGATATGTGGCAAGGCGGTACTGTCTGCCTTCGAAAAGCACGGCTGCAATGACTCCCGTAAATGAAAAGTTCGCAACAGGCACCGTTGCCACGGAAAGCATAAGGGACACATCCTTTGTGCTGCAGTGAGTCCACAGGTAGGAGTCGGGGAAAGAGCAGCCCCTGTCTCCCTCGGTATAGCCTCTGCCGCCGCTGAAGGAGTACGCTGTATTGTTCAGGTAAAGCTCGCCGTCAACCCTGTGGCGTAGGCTGTATACGCTGTGCCGGCATTGCATAAACGGTACATACTTGAAAGGTCCCATAATGTCGCCCCGCAGCCGCTCACATTCAGTAAAGCGCACCTCGCCGCCGAGGGTTAGCTCTGTGCCGTCTGTGCCCGCGCAGTCTGACGGGACAGTACCGCAGAGTGTTATGCCGCTGTCGGAAAAGCGGCATCCGCCGAGGCGAAGCGTGCCGTCACTGTCTCTTTGCAGTCCGTCAAAGGAAAGAGAGCAGGCGCCGCCGTCGCGGATGATTTGCAGGGAAGCGCACTCCCTGCCGCCGCTTCTGTGCAGGGCGGGTATAAACGCTATTGAAGAACTGTCATTTTCCAACTTGAAATATTTTCCGAAAAAGCAGTTTTTCACCCAATTCCTTCTTTCTTTTTGTCCTATTATCCGAAGCCGCCGGACTGAACTTTTTGTTTCCGAACTGTGAACAAACGGTAAAACCGTATTGTGAAAGTGCACAGAGAATAGGTTGCATTTTAGGTACATATTTTACCAAAGTAAAGCGAAATTATACACTTTGCATAAATGAAACGACAAAGTTATGTGTAATATGTCTTTTATTGACAAAATAATTTCATCTTTTTTTGAAAAACCTATTGACAAACGGTTAAAAGATGATATATTTAAGTTGTCCGGAAACGTTTCCGGTAACGTTACCGGAAACGTTCCCGATGAGGAGAACTCAAGTATGACCATAAAGGATATAGCCGAATACTGCGGGGTGTCTGTAAGCACGGTCTCGCGGGCACTGAACAACCATCCCGATGTCAGCAAAGCGGTTCGTGCGAGGGTAATGGAAGCCGTTAAGGAACTCCACTTCGTGCCTAACAATACGGCAAGGGATTTGGTAAAGGTAAATCCCGACGCCGTTGGACTTATTATAAGGGGCGTGGGGAACCTGTTTTTCGCCGAGCTTCTGCCCCATATAGAAGCGACGGTCAGCAAAGCAGGGTATACCCCCGTGCTGCATCAGATACGCTCAGGCGATGACGAACTTAGAGCGGCGGCGTCTCTGGCACGCTCCAAAAAACTTGCAGGTATCGTTTTTCTGGGAGGAAGATACGACTATTCCGAATATGAGGTAATGTCCCTTGAGGTTCCCTTTGTGTGCTGTTCATATACAAACGGCTTCGGTGAGCTTGACGACGAAATGTTTTCCTCCGTGTCCGTTGACGACGAGGCGGAGGCATATAAAGCGGTAAAATATCTAACGGACAGAGGTCACCGTAAAATCGCGGTGCTTCTGGACAAAACCGGTGACCGTTCCGTATCGGAGCTGAGATACCGCGGGTATCAGCGGGCGCTCAGGGAAGCGGGCATCGCAGAGGATGATTCCCTTGTGCTCAGCGCGGGGAGCTACGAACCCGAGGACGCCTACACGACCCTCACAAATGCAATAAAAGCGGGCGCGCAGTTTACGGCGCTGTTTGTAATATGCGATTCCATGGCAATTGCCGCCATGAAGGCACTTCACCGGTGCGGCAGGCGCGTCCCCGACGACTGCTCCGTTATTGCCATTGACGGCATAGGACTTTCCTCCTACACCGTCCCCACACTTACTACCCTGATACAGCCCAAAAAAGAGCTTGGCGAGACAAGCGTCAGGGTGCTGCTGGACATGATTGACTATCACAAGCCCGGCAGCCACATTACGCTGCAAACCTCCGTCAGAGAGGGCGGCAGCGTAGCCGAAATCTGATTCCGACATCATTTATGATGTGTAATAAGGAATAATATTATTTACGAAAGGAAAACCACCATGAAAAAATTCTTAGCACTGGTACTTGCGTCGATTATGTGTCTCTCACTGGCAGCATGCGCTGCTAAGACTGACGGAGACGGCGACAAGGAAGAAGCGAAAGGTTCCGTTTACTACCTGAACTTCAAGCCCGAATCAGATCAGGCATGGCAGGATCTGGCAAAAACCTACACCGAAAAGACCGGTGTTCCCGTAAAGGTTCTCACCGCTGCAAGCGGCGACTACAACAACACCCTTATCGCCGAGATGGACAAGAAGGATGCTCCTACAATGTTCCAGGTCGGTAACCAGGGCGCTCTCAAGACTTGGGGCGACTTCTGCTACGATCTTTCCGACACCGATTTCTACAAGGAAATGACCACCGACGATTTCAACCTTAAGGGCGAAAACGGCGAGGTTCTTGCAGCAGGCTACTGCTACGAGGCATTCGGTATCATCGTAAACAAGGTTCTGCTTGCAGAGGCAGGCTATGACCTTTCCGACATCAAGGATTTCGACTCCCTGAAGAAGGTTGCTGACGATATCCACGCACGCGCTGCAGAGCTCGGCTTCGACGCTTTCTCAAGCGCAGGTCTGGACTCCTCCTCCAGCTGGAGATTCTCCGGACATCTGGCAAATATGCCTCTCTACTATGAGTTCCGCGATGACAAGGTAACCTCTCAGCCCGCTGAGATCAAGGGTACCTACCTTGACAACTACAAGAACATCTGGGATCTGTATATCACCGATTCCGCTACTACCGGCGCTGACCTTATCACCGCTACCGGCGACATGTCCACCGCTGAGTTCAAGGAAGGCAAGGCTTGCTTCTATCAGAACGGTACCTGGGAGTACGCAGGACTTATCGAGGCAGGACTTAAGGCTGAAGATCTGGCTATGATCCCGATTTACTGCGGCGTTGACGGCGAGGAAAAGGCCGCTCTGTGCTGCGGTACCGAGAACTGCTGGTCCGTAAACAAGAACGCAAAAGAAGAGGACATCAAGGCTACTCTGGACTTTATGTACTGGGTAGTTACCTCCGAAGAGGGAACCACTATGCTGGCTGAGCAGTTCGGTCCCTGCCCCTTCAAGAATGCTAAAGAGCCTGAAAACGTATTCTTTGCACAGGCTAACAAGTATATCGAAGAGGGCAACTATGTTGTAACCTGGGCGTTCAACTACACCCCCTCCGTTGATAACTGGCGTGCAGGCGTTGTAGACGCTCTGGCACAGTACACCGCAGGCAAGGGCGACTGGGATGCAGTCAAGACCGCTTTCGTTGACGGTTGGGCAACTCAGTATGCAAGCGAGAACGGCTGATTAAAAGCCGGAAATCTGCTTATAATAACTAAAGGCGATACGGGAGCGCAGAGCGCATAGTTTCGGCGGCTTTCCGCCCTCCCGGAGACTGGCTCTCCGGGAGGCTCTCCTCCCGCTCGCCGCGTTTTATATACCGGCGTCATGTGACGGCGGCATATAAAGCGGTACCGAAAAACGACTATATAATAATGTAAAAATAACCGAAACCGGAGCGACGTAACTATGAAAAAAAAGAGGGACTATACGGCGTTTAACTCCAAGCTTATAAGAAGACCCATAAAGCGCTGTGTGTGGCTGTTTCTGCTGCCTACATTTGCCGCATTCTGCATAGGTTTTCTGTATCCCTTTGCAAAGGGTCTTTTCCTTTCCTTCTGCAAGTTTATCACAACGAGAAACTGGCAGTGGGTTGGTATCGACAACTATATTAAGGCTATAAAGGATCCTTCGTTCCTTCACGCCTTCTGGTACACGGCGCTGTTTGCGCTTGTGTCGCTTATATTCATAAATCTTCTTGCGTTTATGATAGCTTACGCGCTGACACAGGGTATAAAAGGCTCCAACCTGTTCAGAACCGTGTTCTTCATGCCCAACCTTATAGGCGGTATCGTGCTGGGCTATATATGGAGCCTGATATTTGACGGCATACTTACAAAATTCGGAACTTCTCTGCTGCTGGAAACGAAGTACGGCTTCTGGGGACTTATAATCCTTATGTGCTGGCAGCAGGTCGGATA
>JBJDYY010000078.1:0-4601 GCA_051867715.1 Candidatus Avispirillum sp. | reverse complement strand
AACCTGTCCAGCTCCCCTTACACAGGGGAGCCTCCGCTGCGCTGTGACTAACCATTGGCAAAAGCCTCTTTTGAACCGCCTTGTTGGCAGGCGATTTTCGGGAGACCAATCATGACCGCCGGCTTTGCCGGTGGTTTGCTCTTCAGCTGTAATCCGCTGTTGCCGGAGGGGATGAAAAGCCGCCGATACTTCCGACATTTGCAAATCTGCCCTATAACTGCAAATGCGACAGGTTACTTTCGCCTCACTTGTGCAAATGGAGGTGGCACGGCGTATGCCGTGACGGAGGGATTGTCATACTGTGATTTTCAAAACAATCCCTCAGTCGCCTTCGGCGCCGGCCCCTCTTACACAGGGGAGCCTCCGCTGCGCTGTGACTAACCGTCGGCAAAAGCCTCTTTTGAACCGCCTCGTTGGCAGGCGGCTTTCGGGAGACAAAAAAGCGCGGGCGAATATTCCCTGCTATCTTTCAATATACTGTACCGAAGGACATAAGCCCCGCCGAAGGGCGGGTGCGAAAAATCGGACGCAGTATAAAGCGGGAAAGGAATATTATTATGGATACTCAGTATCTGCCGCACAGAGAGGCGGCGTCGGGGGAGCTTGAAAGCGGAGAGGGTACGCGGGAAAATTTTCGTAAGCCGGACAGTGCGGGCACTTACCCGCCCTTTCCCGTGGGTCACGCACGAGGGAGGCGGGCGGCGGGAGCCGCCGTCATCATATCCTGTCTTTTGCTTTGCGGGGTAAGCCTTTCCCTGCACATAACCGCCGCGGCAAACGCTGTGGAATACTTAAAGGACGGCTGGCAGAACAGACTTGTTTCCGTGATCCTCCCGAATCTTGAATTCAGCAAAAGCGACTCGAAGGACGGCGGAGAGGATATTATACAAAACGGGGAAACGGACGGCGGCGAAAATGAAAGCGCCTCAGGTGTTGAATATAATTTCATAGACGAGGATCTGTCAAGCAAGGCGCAGGGCGGCATTTCGATTTCCAACGAAACGGATTACACGCCCGATCTTGAAGCGCTCCTTGCCGCCTCCCCCGCCCTTCCCGTTATGGCTGGCAGCGCGGGAGACACGGGGGAGCCCGCCGTGCTTATTTACCACACCCACGGCACGGAGGCGTATGCGGACACGGCTGACAACGCTTTCCGCAGCAGGGACACGGAAAAGAACACGGTGGCGGTGGGAAAAGTAATCGCCGATGTGCTTGAGCATGAGGGCATAGGCGTTATTCATCTGACGGAAATGTTCGATGAGGAAAGCTGGAGCGGTGCATACGACAAAAGCACGCTGGCTGTGCGCAGCGTGCTTGCGGAAAACCCCACCGTCAAATATATCTTTGATGTGCACCGCGACTGCATAGGAAACGCGGAGTCGGGCTACATAAGATCCGTCACAACCATTGACGGCGAGGACGCCGCGCAGCTTATGATAGTATGCGGCACGGACAGCGGCGGCAGTTCTCATGTCACATGGCGGGACAACCTGAGCTTTGCTCTGCGGCTGCAGTCAAAGCTGTGGACAGCAGACAGCACACTTATGCGTCCCATTGACCTCAGGTGCGCTTCGTTTTATCAGGACACCTCCCCCTGCGCCCTGCTCATGGAATTCGGCACCTGCGCAAACTCCCTGACGGAGGCAAAGCGAAGCGCCGTACTGTTTGCCTGTGTGCTTGCCGAGCACATAACCGAGGGAAAATGCTCGCCGGATTACGGTGAAATGGCATCTCTTTACTGCAATTAGGGAGTGAATCGGGAGCGAATCGGTCTTTATGCTTGCATTCGGCGGAAGTTTATGGTATTATATGGTATTGATATAAAGCAAAATACAAAAGGGAGATGCGCTGAATGGGCAAAAAGGTAATTATCGGAATTGATGTGGGCGGAAGCACTACCAAAATAGTGGGCTTTGACACAACAAACGGAGGCAGAGAGCTAATAGAGCCCCTGTTCGTCCGAGCTGCAGACCCCATCACCTCCGTGTACGGCGCTTTCGGAAAGTTTACGGACATAAACGCTCTTACGCTTTCGGATATCGAAAAGGTTATGATAACCGGTGTGGGCTCGTCTTATGTTAAAAAGGATATTTACTCGCTGGACTGCCACATACTGCCGGAATTTGACTGCATCGGTCTGGGCGGTCTGTACCTGTGCAGCTACGACAAGGCAATAATCGCAAGTCTGGGCACGGGTACCGCGCTTGTATACGCCGAAAAAGGCTCCCGCCCTCTGTATCTGGGCGGTACGGGAGTCGGCGGCGGCACTTTGGTGGGACTTTCCAAAAAGCTTTTGGGTATGGACACCGTTTCCCACATTGAGGAGCTTGCAAAAAGCGGTGATCTGAGAAATGTGGATCTGAAAATAAACGACATTACAAAGCAGGATATTGTCCCCGGCTTCGCCGACACTATGACCGCCTCCAACTTCGGAAATGTCAGCGACATCGCCACAAAAAACGATCTGGCGCTGGCGCTTATAAATATGGTATTTGAAACCGTGGGTATGGTCTGCGTGTTTGCCGCCCGCAATTATTCGCTGAAAAATGTGGTGCTGACCGGCAACCTGACAAGCGTTTCTCAGGCTCCCGAAATTTTTGAAAACCTGAACCGTATGTTCGATATGAATTTCATTATTCCCAAATACGCCCAGTTCGGCACCGTCATAGGCGCCGCTCTCGCAGGATGCAAGTGAGAAAGCAGCTCGGGGCTCCGCCCCGAGCTGTTGGTATTTACAGCGGGGCTCCGCCGCTTCTCCGCCTCAGCGGAGAAGCTCACCCCGGTTAAGGGACTTTTTGAAAAAAGTCCCTTAACAATCCTCAAAAACTTTTGAAAAAAAGGTATTGGTGTATACTGAAAAGTCTGCACAAATCGTAGTTTTGCTGAACTTTATTGACAGCTAAACTAAGTTTCCTACAATTCCGAAATCCCAAATATTACCCCTTTCCCAAAAGTTTTTTGGGGGTCTCGGGACCTTTTTCTCAAAAAAGGTCCTGAGCGGAGCGCGAGGCAGCGCCTCGCATATAACCATCAAAACAGCAGGGCTGCCGAGGCAGCCCTGCTGTTTTTTCTTTTTACGCTTATTTCAAAATTCTGATAACGGACTCGGCGTTGCAGAGGGCGCCGCCGAAAAAGCGCCTTGCCTCGCTTTCGCGAAGGGGGGAGGTTATGTACTCAGCGTAGCCGGAGGGCGTACCCTCAAGCTCCGCAATACTGCCGAAAGCAAGGGACGCAGCTTCAAGGGTCTGCGCTCTGTCATCCGTTTTGACTCTTACATAATAAGAGAATTCAAGTTCTTCAAATGGGATAACCCAGCCGTCGGGAGAATGCTGCCAGCGCATAGGCTTTTCTTTTTGGGCAAGTCCCGCGGCGACGGAAGCAACATCCGCAACCATAGCGCCCGCAGTAGGCATTCTGCCCGCGCCTCTGCCGTAATACATCACATCTCCCGTTACGGGACTTGTAAAGGAAATTCCGTTGTAAACATCATCCACAAAAGCAAGAGGGCAGGAAGCGGGCACAAAGGTGGGACAAACATACAGAGACGCCCGCCCGTCCGCAATACGCGCACTGCCCACAAGCTTCACGGTGCCGCCCCAGCGGGCAGCCGCGTCCATATCGAGAGGCGTTATGTTCCGCAGAGTCTCGGCGTAAACCTCGCTTTCGTCCGCCATATAACCCGTGGCAACGGCGCAAAGTATCATTATTTTTCTCTGAGCGTCAAGTCCGTCAATGTCCGCGCCGGGGTCTCTCTCCGCGTATCCGAGCCGCTGTGCCTCGGAAAGCGCCGAATCAAAGGTAACGCCGTCCTTTTTCATTCTTGTAAGTATGTAGTTTGTGGTACCGTTGAGTATGCCGTCAATACCGGTCACCGTGTCTCCCGCAAGAGAAGTCCTCATGCCGCGTATTTCCGGAATACCTCCGCCCACGCTTGCCTCAAACATATAGCTGACGCCGCAGGCGGCAGCAGTCTCGCAAAGCTCCACTCCGCGCTTTGCCACAAGCTCCTTGTTGGAGGTGACCATGCTTTTGCCGTTTTTCATAAGAAGCACGGAAAAGTCAAAAGCGGGATTTACGCCGCCCATAGCCTCGCACACAACGGAGACCTCGGGGTCGGAAGCGATTATGTTTATATCGTGCACCACCCTGTCGCCGTAGGGTGAATCGGGAAAATCACGCAGATCGAGAATATACTTTACATAAATCCCGTCGCCGCAAAAAGCCTTGAGTGCTTTCTGATTCTGTTCAACCACCTCGGTAATACCGCCGCCCACAACGCCGAAACCGAGAATTGCAATATTCGTCATACGAAATTCTCCCGTATACTGTCAAGAATAAAGATTATTTAATAGTATAGCACAACATTTGCAGGAGTTCAACAGTAAAAATTCAAAATCTGTTAAAATACGCAAAAAAGGGACTGCAAAGCCACGCAGGATGCTGTTTCAATTTATAAGAAATGCGACAATTCTGAGTTTCGGAATCAGTATACGACGGAATTGATTTTGAAATTCAGATTTGACTATTAGCCGGTAGAAATATAGAGGGAATATTCGAAGGGACTGCTGTCCCGTCAGCAGCCCCTCCGAGCCTTCCCGCAC
>JBJDYY010000077.1:0-4613 GCA_051867715.1 Candidatus Avispirillum sp. | reverse complement strand
ATCACCGCCGACCACGGAAACGCCGACGAAATGTACGAGGTTGACAAAAAGACAGGTGAGGCAAAGAAGGGCAAGGACGGCTCATTCAAGGCAAAGACCAGCCATACCCTGAATCCCGTTCCATTTATCATATATGACAATTTCTACACCGACAAATACACCGTAAAGCCTGACTGCGGCACCTTCGGTCTGTCCGATGTGGCGGCTACCGCGGTTAATTTCCTCGGATACGAAGCGCCCGAAATGTGGGACGAGTCCATTATCACACTGAAATAACAGTCCGGCGTAGTCTCTTACCGACTGTAACAGCGGCGTCCGCGCATTTTGCGCGGGCGCCGCTTTGCAAGAATGCTTACGGCATATAACTTCACGCCGTACTTTATGAAAGGAATTTTTTAAGAATTGGCAAAGTTTGATTTTGAAATCAGAAAGATCACCGAAAGTGACAGAGAAGAATTCATCGCAATGAGCCGCGAGTTTTACGCCTCGGAGGCCGTGCTGCACAGCGTCAGCGACGAATACCACAATAGGGCGTTTGACGAGCTTATGCGCTCTGACGATTACATCGACTGTCTCTTTTTTGTTTGTAATGAGGGTATAATCGGCTACGCGCTTATTGTCAAAACCTATTCCAGAGAGGCGGGAGGTCTCGCCGTATGGACAGACGAGCTGTATGTGCGCCCGCAGTATCGCGGCTGCGGTATCGGAAGCGCATATTTCAGGTGGCTTGAAGATAACATTCCCGCCGCAAGATACCGTCTGGAAGCAGAGCCCGACAACGCGGGAGCCCTGCGCCTTTATCAGCGTTTGGGATATAAAGAGCTTCCCTATACGCAAATGGTAAAGGACAACTGATTTTCAGCGAAGAAGCAGATAAGTCGGCTCATATAATCATGACCACCGGCAAATCCGGAGGTCATGACTGCGGCTGTAAGTCACTGCTACCGGCGGGGCTTAGAACCCACCGATGCTTCCGGCATATGCAAATTGCCCCACAGCCGCAAGTGCGGCGGGAAACGCTGCCTCCCTTGTGTAAAGGGAGGTGGCACGGCGTATGCCGTGACGGAGGGATTGTCACACTGTAAATTCCAAAACAATCCCTCAGTCGCCTTCGGCGCCAGCTCCCCTTACACAGGGGAGCCTCCGCTGCGGCGGGATTACTCAGCGGCAAAAGTCTCTTTTGAACCACCTACTTAGCAGGTGATTTTCGGAAGATCAAAAGGCTTCGGAAAATCCCGAAGCCTTTTTAGGTGCCGAAAAGCCGAGAATCGGTCGAAAATAACGTATTTTCTGCATTTGCCTTTTTAGACAAATGCAGAACTAACGCGCTTTTCCTACATCAATAATTACATATTCCGACACAGCGCCTGTCTTGAAAGGTATGGACCATCCGGATATTCCGGAGGTTATGATAAAATCCGTGTTTTTCCGATGGCTGCGGCCGTAAGTTCCATCGTTTTCTCCGGTCAGAATACCTATACAGCCAAAGGGATATATATGCCCGCCGTGAGTGTGCCCCGAAAGTACAAGATCCATTCCCGCCTCCGCTTCCGCATCATAATCTCCCGGCTGATGGTCAAGCACCACAGTGTACCGCTCCCCGGAAAGCCCTCTCATAAGCTCCCCTGCCGTCATCCTGCCTCCCGCCTCGCTTCGATCCTTTCTGCCTATAAGATATATGCTGTCGCCGATCTCCACGCATTCGTCCTCAAGCACTGCAACTCCCGCGTCCTCAAGTGCCGAACACATCTCCTGCCAAGTAAATTCCCCGCCGTTTTGCACCTCTTTGTCGTGATTTCCGAACACATAGTATTTCCCGTATCTCGGTTCAATTTCGGCAAATGCCTTACAGGCTGTCAGCATATCCTCACGCTTAGTGCCGTCATCGGCAAAATCCCCCGCAATTGCAAGAATATCAGGCTCTTCTGCCGCAATTCTTTTTATCTGCTCCCGAAACTTCTCTCCGCCAAGAGTAGCGCCTATATGAGCGTCGGCTATGAGAGCTATGCGAACGGACGCCTCCTTTTCCGTTATGACCTTATAATCGGTTTCAAATACATGATGAGCCAGAAACCAACCGAAACCCATATATGCAAATGTAACCGTAAAAGCAAGTATGCCGGAAATATAGCACCGCGCTTTTCTGTGCAGTATTTTCCCGACGATCCACCCCAGCCCATCAAACAGCATAAAGAAAATAATGAGATGTAAAAACCAGACGGCCGCGCCGTAAAAGTTTATGCAGGCAGAAATAAAAAACGCGGCAAAAGGCAGGGCAAAAACCACCCATCCCAGCACTTTGCTGCGCTGCCAAACACGGCGCACCGCCGCAAAGCGGCGGCATCTTACGGAAATATAAAAAAGACCGCTGAGAAGAAATATCATAGCCGCGCACAGTAATACGAAATACACCTTGCAAATTCCCCGCTTATATAAAGCATCGGTTAGCGCGGCAAGCCGCACCGCCGTATTATATAATACCGCAAATCGGCTCCGATTATTAAAGCATACCCCGTATTATTTTTATTGCCGCCCGCAAAAGCAGGCGGCAATAATCAACATTTACCGTTTATTTCTTCATCTGCTGCCAGTAATTAAGCTTTGGCAATTGTGCTTCAAAATAGGCTCTCGCCTGCTCCGGCGGCCAGTTTTCGTTTGACATATGACCTACGAGGAATTCCGTCAATTCCTCAAGGCTTGCGTAAACAAATTTCCCATCGGCATAGCACCACTTGCAATATTCCTCATTGAAAGTACCGTCAGTTCTTTACTGACAGAAGAATCGTCAAGCGGCATACCGCAGCATTGACAAATCAGCTTTCTGGGAGAGCCTAAAAGCGTATTGATAGAAACATCAAACAGCTTCGACAGCAGCTTCAATGTTTCTGTGTTCGGCACCGTTGCACCGGTTTCCCAGCGGGATACAGCCTGCCGTGTAACATAAATTTTTTCTGCGAGCTCATCCTGTGATAATCCGTTTTTTGTTCGGAGTTCCAGTATAACATCCTTTGTTTCCATTCAGTTCATCACCTCACAGATATTATACCACGGTTGTTCCGTAAAGCCAAGCAACCCGCTGTTGCTTTTTTATTTCAGTCCGAACAGCCGCGCGAACTTTTATAAATACAAATATACGGCAGTATACGCCGCGCCATCAATCTCAGTCGTTAGGCATTTCTTCCTGAGTAGCAGGCTCAAGCACAAAGGAATTAGTCCAGAAGCCGGGCTTCATCCATACCTTTGCGTATGCAAAGCGGTTTTCCGGAGTCAGAACAATGGTGAGATCCGTACATCTGCGGTTCATACCGGCAGCAACATGAAGATTGTAGGTGCCGTAATCCAGGGGAATGCGGACAGTTTCCTTGTTCCCGATATGACCCATGGGCTCACCGTTAATGTAAAGGCCGAAGCCTCCGGCAATTCCCAATGGTGATCCCTTCCGGTACAGCGAAATCATCGCGTCCTCCGGGAAACGCAAGGGCTGTATACATTTCGGGCAGCTGTTACCCGGTGCGGCGTTGATAACATTGCCGCAGGTGCATTTTACTCTGAGAAGTTTTGCCATATTGACCTCCGTTGTTTTTTCTGATTATACCATTTTTCCGTGGCATTTGTCAATCCTTAATACTTGCTGTCAGCAGCAATAACCACCGTGTGCGGTTTGCATCAGGATATTTCAACGGAAAATGCCGCCTGCATAACGCAGGCGGCATAAGGGGTTATTTCTTTTCGATAGGAATCCGGATTTCAATGGTTCTGTCAGCATAACCGCCAACGATACCCCAATGATAAACAGCGAGCTCAGGAGCGTTTATCATCCGGTATTCCTCATTTGAGAGCCATTCCGCAGCAATTTGCTTGCGAATATCGAAATATTCCGGAATAGGCATGTTCTGTTTCTCGGTTTCAAAAACAGCATATGTTCTTTCGGGAATAACGATCTCTTCAAACTTAAATTTATCCATGAAATCTATTCCGGTAACATTGCTGTTGTATAGGTTATCACGTTCATAGCTGTCTGTTGTGACGGCGATATAAAAATCATATCCGTCATCATCCATATTGGTCAGAACGCAATAATCGGAGAGCTTGTCATTTGCCATTCCTTTAAGCATCCACTGATGTGCTCTCGTGGAAACGAAGAAGTTTTCTTCCTGTTTGTACCGCAGCTCATCATAAGGAGTGCCCTCAAAACGTCTTTTGTAACCGATAAGCGTCATTTGGGGTTTTGTTTCAATTCGGTAATTCATAATTGTACCGCCTTCCAAAGAAAATTTCAGTACAAGACGGGAATAGGATTTCAGCATACTGCCGTTACTCCGAGCCTGCGACGGCAATATACCGTGGAACTTTTGGAATGCTTTTGCAAAGCTGTCCGGACTTTCATAGCCATACTTCAGTGCCACATCAATAACCTTTGCCGTCCCTGCGGCAAGCTCCGCGCCGGCAAGCGACAGCCTGCGGCGGCGGATATACTCGCCCACGGTGAAACCGCAAAGAATACTGAACACACGCTGGAAGTGATAGCTTGATGAAAAACTCTGCGCTGCGACCGTATCATAATCAATCGTTTCCGTCAGATTGTCTTCGATATAGTCGATAGCCTTTTGCAA
>JBJDYY010000076.1:0-4626 GCA_051867715.1 Candidatus Avispirillum sp. | reverse complement strand
TCCGGCGGTGCCGGAGCTTTTTGTATTATATATCCGCCAACTGTGCGTAGCGGGCGGCGTACTGTGCGATGAATTTCTTTCGCTCCGGCAGGTTGTCACCAAGAAGCACATCGAAAATGTGCTCCGTTGCGGCGGCGTCCGACTGGGTCACCCGTATAAGGCGGCGCGTTGCGGGATTCATGGTAGTCTGCCACATCATATCCGGCTCGTTTTCGCCCAGACCCTTTGAACGCTGAAGCGTGTATTTTTTGCCCTCAAGAGAGGCGAGAATGTCCGCTTTTTCCTGCTCGTTATAGGCAAAATAGATTTTTTCCTTGGTGGTTATCTCAAACAGGGGAGACTCGGCGATATACACCTTGCCCTCTTTTATAAGTGTGGGCAGCAGTCTGTTGAACAGCGTCAGCAGCAGGGTGCGTATCTGAAAGCCGTCCTCGTCCGCATCGGTGCATATAATGATTTTTGACCATTTAAGAGAGTTAATGTCAAAGGGCACGAAATTTCCCTTGACCTTTGCCTTTATCTCCACTCCGCAGCCGATGACACGTAGAAGGTCGACTATAATATCGCTTTTGAATATTTTGTCGTAGGTGCTTTTCTGGCAGTTCAGGGTTTTGCCTCTGACGGGGATTATTGCCTGAAACTCCGCGTTTCTGCCCAGCTTACAGCTTGTCATTGCGGAGTCGCCCTCCACGATGTAAAGCTCGCGCCTGTCGGGGTCTTTGGAGCGGCAGGAGACGAATTTATCCACTCTGCTTGCCACATCGGTTGCGGCGGCAAGCTTCTTTTTGATATTGAGACGGGTGGTTTCCGCAGTTTCTCTTGAGCGCTTGTTTACAAGCACCTGATTTACGAATTTCTCCCCGTCAATGGGATTTTCCGCAAAGTATATTTCAAGCTGTTCCTTTATAAACGCGGTCATAGCCTCCGCTATAAAGGAGTTTGTTATGGACTTTTTCGTCTGGTTTTCGTAAGAGGTGACGGTGGAAAAGGAGTTTGTGACGATAATGAGGCAGTCCTCAATATCCGCGTAGGTTATTTTGGACTCGTTCTTGTTGTATTTTCCGAGAGTCTTAAGCTGCTTGTCCACCGCGTAGGTAAAGGCGGTGCGCACAGCCTTTTCGGGGCTTCCGCCGTGCTCCAGATGGCTTGAGTTATGGTAAAATTCCGCAATGCTTACGGCGTTTGAAGCGCAGAAAGCCACCTCGCAGGTAAGCTTATAGTCTGCCTTGTCCTCGCGGTCGCGTCCTCTGACCTCCCCCATTTTCCAGGAAACAGGCTGTGTAATGGCGCTCTCCCCCGCAAGGCGGGAGACATAATCCAAAATTCCGTTTTCGTAAACAAATTCAGACTGCTCAAAGCCGCCGTCTTGGTTTTCAAAGCGGAAAACGAATTTAAGTCCGGCATTTACTACTGCCTGTTTTTCCAGCACATCGGTGAAGTATTCTTTGGGGATATTTATATCCGTAAAGACTTCAAGGTCGGGCTTCCAGTAGGTAACGGTGCCTGTGCGCCGCTCCTTTTTGTCAAGCTGGCGTACTTCAAGCTCTGATACCGGCTCGCCGCGACGGAAAGACATACTGGATTCTGTGTCGCCGCTGTATGAGTGAACTTCAAAAAACTCGGAGGAATACTGAGTAGCACAGGCGCCCAGACCGTTAAGTCCGATGGAATACTCATATGCGCCGTCGCCGGAGTTGTTGTTGTACTTGCCTCCCGCGTACAGCTCGCAGTACACAAGCTCCCAGTTATAGCAGCCGTATTTTTCGTTATAGCCCATGGGCACGCCGCGCCCTCTGTCGGCAACCTCTATGGAATGATCCCGAAAGGCGGTGACGGTGATAACGCTGCCGTAGCCCTCCTTTGCCTCGTCCACGGAGTTGGAAAGGATCTCAAAAAAGGCGTGTTCGCAGCCTTCAAGCCCGTCGGAGCCGAATATTACGGCGGGGCGCTTTCTGACGCGTTCGGCGCCCTCCAGCTTTTCAATTGAAAGATCGTTGTATTTTGCCGTTTCCTTTACTTTTGCCATTTTCCGTACTGCCTTACCAATCAAATTTTTGAATATTTTTGCCGTCCTCGGATACTAAAATATAACCGCAGAGAGAGTATCTGTCCTCGTCCTCAAGATACCAGGAAACGCGGATGCGAAAGCACTGCTCGCCGCCGTTTTCGTCCATGCCGTCAAAGGAGTAGGCGTATTTGTAGCCTGTGTCGGGGTCGGTTTCTCCCAGCCACGCTCTTGCCGCTTCAACGGCTTCCTCGTTTGTCAGGGAAGCGTCTGCATCTGACGAATCAACGGTGCCCGAAGTTTCGGAGTCGTAAGCGGTGCTTTCGGGTGGAGTGGTCACATCCTCAAAACCGCTGCGTTCTGTTGTCACCGAGGGCTCTGTGGTGTCCTCTTCTTTCCCCGCGCCCCGGGCGCAGGAAAAGAGACAGGCGGCTGCCGTAATAAGGGCGGCGGTGACAAGCAAGGTTTTAAGTATCTTTTTCATACATTCTCCGTTCTGCCGCCGTATGGGCGGACTTTTGGTATCCTGAATCCCCCCTGCTAAGCAGGCGGTACAAAAGAGGTTTTTGCCGATGGTTAGTCACAGCGCAGCGGAGACTCACCTGTGTAAGAGGGGATGGCGCCGAAGGCGACTGAGGGGTTGTTTTTGTGATAAAAGTACGACAATCCCTCCGTCACGGCATACGCCGTGCCACCTCCCTTTGCACAAGGGAGGCGAAAGTAACCCGTCGCATTTGCAGTTGTAGGGCATATTTGCAAATGTCGGAAGTACCGGTGGGCATTAGCCCCGCCGCAGGCAGCGGCTTACAGCCGCAGTGGGGACCTCCGGCTTTGCCGGCAGTTTTGATTCAGTGCCGCAGGCGCGGCAGTTACTTATTCATAAGTCCCGTGTTGAGAATTACAAGGTCGGAGGACTCGGTAAGCGTTTCCATATTATACAGAAGCAGAACATTTTTAATGTCCTTTTCCTGACAAAGCCTTGTTATATTGGCTTTGTAGTAGCGCAGGTCTATCATAATAAGGTCATAGTCGCGGGCGAGGAACTGCACCATGCTGTTGGCAAAGGAGTCTTTGAGAATAAGCAGGGTCTCGCGCTCTTCGTCTGTGTTTTTGTATATTTCCGTATAGCCGAAGTTGCCGCCGATAAAGGAGGCGTACTTGTCTTTTTTGTCAAGAAAATCGCGGATATAGTAGGAGTCGAACACGGAATATATATCGCCGTCCTCCTCAACTGTGCGCTGTCCCTCGCAGTCGCTGAGCTGACCTGAGGGGTCAAGCACGCGCATGGTGAAATCTCCGTCGCCCTCCCAGCGGTAAAAGTCTATTTCCTCTCCTTTCTGCCACTTGATGCCGGAGGCTGACCATGTGGTGCCGAGGAATGAGTCGGTGACCTTTTCCTTTTCAAAATCGGAGAGGGGAAGGGGCTTGTAGCCTACAGAGTCGCCTATGGTAGTATAGGCGATATACGCGCCGTAGGAATTCCAATGGTGGTCGGTTCTGTAATAGACCTCTTCACCGTCAGCTTCGTGGGTGCGCAGTACATCCCGCAGATTTACAAAGTCAAAGCCGGAGTCCTCACACATATCATCAAGTATTCCCCATATCCTGTCGGAGTAATACTTGCCGTTATACACGGCGGGCAGCTTATCGTAGCACACATCGGCCTTGCGCCCCGCAAAGGCAGCGGTGCAGTTTATGCCGTTTTCCTCGGCGGCAGTAATAAAGCGCCCTGCGGCGGATATGTTTTTCTGAAGATTTTTTTCGTCGGGATAATCAACGCGGGCAATAAGATAGTTATCCTTTGCCACGAACACATCGTTGTTTTCCTGTTTGCCCTGTGCCAGCTCTCCCACGGCTTTCACGCCGACGAAAAAGCCTCTTGCGGGGAACTGATCCGCCATATAGTCGGAAAACTCTTCGGTAAGATTGCCTGAAAACAGATTTTCAACCGTCATTTCCGGCGCCTTTGCCAGGGAACGGTTTTCCTCCGGGGAAAAATCCCTGTCGGGAAGGATCCAGAACAAAGCCGCAAACACGAACACAAAACCCATGGTAAGAAAAATCAGCAGTATGTTTGCAAAACGGGAGGAGCCTTTCAGGGACATCTGCAAATCAAAATATTTTTTCGCTTCGCCGTCGGCGGAGATTTTTTTGCTTTTATCCATATCGTTTGCCATATTCCGGTACCTCCCTTAAAATCTGAAATACAAAAACGGGTTATAGGAGGAGTCCACCAGATACCCGGTGCACAGCACCAGCACGGCGGCGCAGCATACGCTTACGGCAATACGGGCGCCTTTTCCCGCGGTGTAGAACTTGTAGTACAGCTTTTTGGGTAAGGGAGTTGCGGCAATGCAGAGGATGACTATGAATATGAGATTGCGCAGTACATCGTATGTGACCGCGGGCTCCGTGAACGTGGCGCCCACTCCGAACATATGCCTAAGATATGTCCAGCCTGCGGACAGATCCTCAAAGACGAACAGCCACCAGCCGAAAAGCACCACCGCAAGGGTGTATATATGGGATACTGCCGCGGGCAGTTTTTTCAGCACCTTCAGAAGGAAGGCTTTTTCAATAAGCAGGAACAGGCAGTAGTAAAGTCCCCACAGTATGTAGTT
>JBJDYY010000075.1:0-4643 GCA_051867715.1 Candidatus Avispirillum sp. | reverse complement strand
GGAAAGGGGACCGGTGGCGGTACCTACCACAATGCCGATGTCGGGGGCGTTTTCGCCGTTCACCTCAAATTTTCCGTCGGCAAGCGCCGCCATACCGGATACAGCCTGAAGCTGGCTGAACTTGTCCAGCTTTCGGTAAAACGCCATTTTCAGACCGTACTCCGCGTGATCCTCGCTTGTTACGGCGGAGGCAAGAGATACGCCCTCGGGACGCTCTCCGTTTTTGTATTTTTCGGTATAGCAATCAATCTTGTTGCCGATGGGGCTTACAAGTCCCAGACCTGTAATATAAACCTTTTCCTTCTTTTCGGGTGAGGAGGTGCCGCCTGCGCCGTCGCTGAAAATAATGCTGGCGTTGTTTCCGCCGAAGGCAAAGGAGTTGCTCATAACGGCGTGCAGCTCTTTCTTTTTAGCCGTGTTGGGACGAAAATCAATGTCACCCGCACGCTCTTTGAGCTTTTCAAGCTCATCGTCGCTGTAACCTATGGTGGGGGGGACAGTGTTTTCCGTCAGAGCCTTTACGGCAAATACCGCCTCAATCGCTCCCGCGGCTCCCAGACAGTGACCTACCATGGCCTTGGTGGAGCTTACGCTGAGATCGCTGTTTTTGCCGTCGAAAATAGTGTGCAGGGACAGAAACTCCGCTTCGTCGTTTTTGGCGGTGCCCGTGCCGTGAGCGTTTATGTAGCCTATATCCTTTTCCGAGAGACCGGAGCTTTCGAGTCCGCGGCGGATTGCGTTTATCTGTCCCTCTCCGTCCGGTCTGGGGGCGGTGATATGATATGCGTCGCTGCTGATACCGGAGCCCAGCACCTCGCAGTATATCTTTGCACCTCTCTTTACGGCGTGCTCATAGGATTCCACAATAAGCACTCCGCTGCCCTCTCCCAGAGTTATGCCGTCACAGCGGTTAAAGGGGGAACAGCCGTTTTCGGCAAGGGCATGCAGGGAAAGAAAGCCGGCGTAGGGGACGGAAGCAAAGGCGTCGGAGCCGCCTGCCAGAGCAACATCGCACTTTCCGGCGCGTATAAGGTCGCAGGCGTAAGCAATGCTTATGGTACCTGCTGCGCAGGCGTTTGCAATATTGGTAACGACTCCGCCGGCGCCGAATTCCAGAGCAACCTGATTTGCAATGGAGGAGATGGGCATTTTCAGAATATCGTCCGCGGACGCACCGTTTCTGTAATAATCCTCAACGCTGGTAGCGCCGCCCACACAGCTTCCCATAATAACGCTGACGCGGCTGCGCTCTTTTTCGGTAATGCTGAAGCCCGCGTCACAAAGAGCCTCTCTTGCGGCCTTTGCGCAAAGCTTTGAAACTCTGTCCATTTCCTCGGCGTGTACAAAGTCCTCAAGGTCTGCGCCGCGAACCTCGGCGCCGAGCTTTGTATAGCAGTTTTCTGTATCCACGGTCTCGGTGTCGCGAAGCCCGGAAACACCGTCTACGGCGTTTTTCCACGCCTCGTCCACGTTGTTTCCTATGGCGCAGATAAGTCCGAGACCTGTTATTACACAGCGGTTTTTGTTATCGCTCATTTGTTTTCCTTTCCCGCATACCCGTTTTGCCGTCTATATGATTTGCGGTATGCGCTCCGCGTCGGCGGAGAATTATTTATATATATCCCGCCTTCCGGCGGTACCCTAATCATTGAGAATGCCGCAAAATGACTGTCACTTTGCGGCATTTCCGGAGTCAGATGTGAGAAGCGACGTATTTAGCAAGGCTTTCCACGTTGTAGAAGGGCTCTTTGCCTACGCCGGTCATGGAAACTCCGAATTCCTTGTCGATAGCCGCGATCATTTCAAGAGAGTCGATGGAGTCAAGTCCGATACCGTCTCCGAAGAGAGGGATCTCGTTGGTCAGCACATCTGCCTCGATACCGAGGCTCTCGCAAAGCAGCTCCTTGATTTTTTCGGCGATTTTCAGTTCCTGTTCGTTCATGACTTTATCCTTTCTTTGTTAAATTTGCTTATTAAGCATGCTTTCCATCTGCTTTTTGCAGACTTCGGTGCCTTCACGCATAACAACAGAGGGTCTCCCCTTCATATGTACGTCAAAGGCTATTTCTGAACCCACTATAAGCTCCTGACGGCGGAACATTTTGTAGCCGCCGCGGCTTATAAGCGGAATTACAGGCGCATCTGTGAATTTTGCCAGCATGAGAAAGCCGGGGTGCAGCTCTCCCAGAGTGCCGTCCGTAACAAGCTTTCCTGCGGGGAATATGAGCACGCTCTCTCCTTTTAGCAGTGCGGCTTCAGCTTTTTCTATCCATTCGCTGCTCATGCTGTCAAGGTCTATGGAAATATATCTAAGATTTCTGAACATCCAGTTGAATGCTTTTTTGTTGTACCATTTTTTTGTGACCACCACATTTAAGGGGCACTTAAAGAGCACCTGCGGAATAAATGAGCCGTCGTGATGGCTGGTATGATTTGCCACGAGTATGCAGGGCTCGCTTTCCAGACGCTGTTTTACCGTTTCGTCCTCGTATACGATACGGGGGCGGTATGCTGTCCATGTCAGGAGAGTCCAAACTGCCCACACAACGCGGACAAAGCCCCTCAGCAGAAAATCCGCCGCTTTTTTTATACCTTTACGCATTATGTATTCAAAAACTCCCTGAGCGCTTCCATGCGCTCGCTCATAATATCGTAGCCGTGACGGTAGAACTCGTTCATTTTCTCGTTGTCGTTTTCAAAATGACCGATGCTGGGCACCTCGGGACGGATTACAAAGGCTCGCCCCGCTTTTTCCATGGTTTTAAGTCCCTTCATCTGCTTGTCGTATGCGTTTTTGCGGTTAATCATTACCTCCGCCACCTTGGGGAAACGGTTTTTATAGCAGAGATTAAGAATCAGCTTCATTTTTGAATAGTCTGTGGGCGATTCCTCGTCCATACGGGTCAGCACCGCCACTACTTTTTCACAGCCTTTTTTCATGGCGCGCTTGTAGGGTATGGAATCTATAATACTGCCGTCGAGGTAATAACTGCCGTCGATTTCCACGGGTTGACTTATGACGGGCACGGAGCAGGAAGCCTTGCACAGATTCAGCAATCTGTCATGGGTGCCGTCGGGAGACAGATATTCCGCAAGTCCCGTTTCGCAGTTTGCCACCACAAATTCGCTTTCCGTGCCGGACTTAAAAAACGCGTCGAAGTCAAGAGGGATCTGATCGTAGGCGTAACCGAACAGCATTTTGTCCAGATCCAGAAGCTTTTTGCTTTTCATCATTTGCTCAAGACCGAAATAGGGATCGGCGTTTTCGTGCATAATGACTTTCTGCGTCCGACCGCGCTGACCGGCGATGTAGTTGACCGCGTTGCCGGAGCCTGCCGAAACGCCTATTACATAAGGAAAGGAAATGCCGTTGTCCAGCATACAGTCCAGCACGCCCGCCGTGAAAATACCCCTGAAGGAGCCGCCTTCAAGGACAAGTCCGGTTTTGGCCATTGTTACACCTCCGATCCGTCCTAAATACACAAATGTATTTTATGGGACATGTGTTGCTTTTTGCAGATAAATACGCTATAATTATATCAAAGAGAATTTCATTGTCAATGGACAATTTCTGAAAATCTGTTACTTAAATCGTAAAACGGAGGGCAGTATGAACAGTCAGGATATAAGAGTCCAGAAAACAAAAAAAGCCATACAGGACGCGCTTTTTACACTGCTGAACGAAAAGCCCATTAACAAGATAACGATAAAGGAACTGGCTGACACCGCAAATGTCAACAGAAAGACCTTTTACGCCCATTACAACAGTATAGAGGACATTGTAAACGAGCTTGAGGACGAGCTTATCGTCAATCTCAAGGAGTTTTTACAGCAATGTATGATAGACGAATACGGTCTGACCCCATATCTTTTTATACTGTTTATAGATAAGCTTTATTCCAGCAACACGGCTTTTTTTGAAAATATGGTGTCGGTGCGCAATTATAATTTTATCGCCGAGAAAATAAAGAAGATATTCAAGGAGCAGGTTATGCTCAGTCTTAATGTGTCCGAAGAAGAGAAAGACGGTGTGGAAATGAAGCTTGATTTTCTTTTGGGCGGAGTTACCGCAGTGTACGCCGAGTGGGTGAGAAAGGGCAAGCCCTGCCCCCTTGAAAATGTGGTCACCCTGCTTATAGACTGCTCGTACCACGGCATTATCGGAAAGTTTTGAATTGATGGCGACGGAGCGGTTTGGGGAATTCAGACTTGATTATTAGCTTATAGAAATTTAGAGAGGGGAATTCGAAGGGACTGCTGTCCCGTCAGCAGCCCCTCCGAGCCTTCCCGCACGGCTAAAGGGAGGGGAGAAGATGGGTCTTCTCCCCTCTCTTTAGAATCTCTCCCCTCTTCTCGACACTGAAGAACTGCAAGGCGATGCGTTGAAAGGGCATAACACATTCGACTAAGTGCAGGGAGCTTGTCCCGTCAGTCTAAGTTTCAAGTCTCGCGGCGGAAATTAAGCAAAGCTATGGAGCGTGTCGATAGCAGACTTGTGGCTACTCACAGAAAGCAAGATTTACGAAATTGATAGTGCTTTTGGGATTTCAGACTTGATAATCAGCTGACAGAAGTGGAGAGGGGATTTTTCGAAGGGACTGCTGTCCCGTCAGCAGCCCCTCCGAGCCACCCCGCACGGCTAA
>JBJDYY010000074.1:0-21732 GCA_051867715.1 Candidatus Avispirillum sp. | reverse complement strand
AAAAGTTTTTTGGAGTTCCAAGAACCTTTTTCTCAAAAAAGGTTCTTGGCGGGGTTTGGGGCGGCGCCTCGCATAAACTTTGACTGAGCGCGGGGCAGCGCCCATATTATTTTATTATAATATCGTCAAGGCTTCTTTTGGGCACATAGTGGCGGCCGTTTTTTCTGAAGTATTTTATGTCACCGTCTTTGGCGTCAATAATTTCCGGTGCTTCGTCCGCATAACCCAGTGCAAGTACCAGGGTGATTTCAAGGCTGTCGGCAAGGCGGAGGGCGGTTTTTATCTTTTCCGCGTCAAAGGAGCCTATCATACAGCCTCCCAGTCCCGCTTCGGCGGCGCCCAGCATTACGGTCTGCGCACATATACCCGTATCCTTGTAAAAGGGCGTGACATGCGCCGTGATATTTTTGTCACAGCAAATTATAATAAATGCCGTGGGTCCGTGTCCTTCGGGCGGCAGTTTTTCATCTTTTATGTAGCCTGCCCACGCCGTTGCCGCAAACACCTGCGCTACCTCGGCTTCGTCCGTTACGGGGCGGAATTTCAGCGCCTGCAGATTTGCGCTTGAGGGAGTGTATCTGCACAGCTCAATAAGCTTTTCAAGGGTCTCGGGGGAAACCTTTTTGCCCGGAACGAATGAACGGACGCTGCGGCTATTTTTCAGCAGCGATTCAAGGTTATTATTGCTCATTTTTGTTTCCTTTCTTATGATGTTTGGCAGTGTTACAGCTCAAACAGCTTTATCGGCTTTACGGCGGAGCCGTCGGGGAATTCCGTGACTTTTCCCAGCGCTATAAAGCTGTTGTTGTGGCGAAGTCTCACAAGAGTGCCGTCCTCAAAAGAGGTGCGCAGCTTTTTCTGATAAAGCTCAGTGCCGCCTTTTATAAGTTTCGTATAAAAATCGTTAACGGTTACGGCGGGCAGATCGGCAAACAGACTTTCCGTGGGAATTACAAGCGCCGCGCGCTCCTCCGGCGTCATATTTTCAAGCTCCTCTATTGTATGGGAGGCGTCAAGGGTGAAGCTTGCGGAGCGCGTTCTCTCAAGACTGCTCATAACGGCGCCGCAGCCAAGCTTTTTTCCTATATCGGCGCAGAGAGTCCGTATGTAGGTGCCCTTTGAGCATCTGACGCGGAGACGGTATACCTTTGGAGAGATTTTTTCGCACTCTATTTTGTCAATTCTGATTTTTCGGGGCGCTCTCTCCACCGTGCCGCCCTCCCGGGCAATGTCCACAAGCTTCTGACCGCCGATTTTCAGGGCACTGTACATGGGAGGTATCTGCTCTGTTTCTCCCAAATAGCTTTGGCAGACTCCGATAACCTCATCGGGGGAGGGGAGCTCGTCGCTTTCCGTCAGTACCGTTCCCGTTATGTCCTCGGTGTCGGTTGTTATGCCGAGCGTCATTTCCGCCGAGTATTCCTTGTCCTCCGCCGTCAGAAAATCGGAGGCTTTTACCGCCCTGCCTATAAGCACGGGCAGAACTCCCGTCGCCATTGGGTCAAGGGTGCCTGTGTGACCTACACGGCGTGTATTGTATAATTTGCGTATAATTTGTACTATTCTGTGACTTGTTACCCCTTGGTGCTTGTTTATTATAAGCACCCCGGCAACGGTGTCATCGCTGTCTTTGCGGCTCATATCTTCCGTCCTTACGATTTTTTTCTATTTACCGCTGTCCCTCGCCGCTTCGGCTTCCAGAGCCGCGGCAAATCTCGGTATGATGATTTCCTCAGCTTTTTGCGGGCTGTCTGCTTCGACCGACGCACCGGCAGCCTTATCGTGACCGCCGCCGCCGAATTCTTTGCAAATCTCTGCAACATTCACGCTTGCGTTGGAGCGTGATGACAGACGGAAAGAGCGCGGGTCGGTGCGGGACTGCTTGATTGTAAGCCCTACGGACACGCCCTCAATGCTTCGCGGCAGATCTACCAGACCGCCGAGATCAAGCTCAGTAAGGGAGTTTTGTTCTATCATTTCTGCCGTAAATACCAAATACGCCAGCTTTCCGCCGCAGGCAAAGCGCAGATTTTCAATTGCAAGCTTTTCCGCCCTTAGCTCTCCCATGGTGCGGCTGTCATGGAGTATTCTTGCAATTTCGGCACAATCCATACCGCCGTCGCAAGCCTTGTTTATCTTGTCTACAAGAGAGGCGGCAATCATGTGGGTTTTTTCTGTGGTGTTTGAATACTTAAAGGAGCCTGTATCCGAGGATATAGCCGCGTACAGGCTTCTTGCGATCTTGGGGTCATGCCCTGCAGCGCCGCGCTCTGTAAGGAGAGCGTAAATCTCATATATAAGCTCGCCGCAGGCGGAGGCTTCGGGGCGGGTGAAGTAATCGGAGAAAGCTTCTCCCGTTTTGTGGTGGTCTATCATGAAGCTGAATTTGCCCACAAGCTTTGCAAGGAAACCGAGCTGCTTCGGAGACGCTACATCTACTGCGCACAGAATATCAAAATTATTTTCCTCTCCGGGAGAGTATGCTATGGAGTCCTGCTTCCAATAAAAATTATGGAGATAAGGAGCACCGTCGCCGCAGCATACGCATTTTGCGCGGATTTTAAGCTGACTGCATATTTGTTTCAGCGCAAAAGCGCTGCCTACCGTGTCTCCGTCGGGATTCTGGTGGCAGAATATCAAAAGACTTTTGCCTTTTTTGCTCATTTCAAGCAGGATGTCGCATATTTTTGCGGCGTCAAGCTTTTTGTATTCACTCGTCATCGCTTGCGCCGTCCTGTTCTGCATCTTCCTGCATATCTTCGTCGGCATCGCTGAATTCGAGGCTGTTAATCTTTGCGGCTATCTCAACACCGCGGCGCATGGATTCATCAGCAATGAAAGTAAGCTCGGGGGTCATACGCAGATTCAATCTGTGTGCAAGCTGACCGCGGATAAACCCTGCGGCGCTTTTCAGCCCTTTGGCAATATCCTTCATAGCTTCTGCGTCATCGTCGGCTCCCAGAACGGAATAATATATTTTTGCATACTTCAGGTCTGCCGTTACATCGGCGCCCGTTACCGTAATCAGCGCGCCCGATACCCGAGGGTCTTTGACCTCCCGCAGTATTGACGAAAGTTCAAGAGTTACGGCGTCATTTATTCTGCTGTTTCTGTATTTACTCATTTTGTGCTCCTTTTGGGATGAATGCTTCCTTTTATAAATATAGTATATCACATTCCGACGCGGAAATAAATACATAGTTTTAATTTGATAGAATTACTTTGAGCGGTTTTCGCAAAAATGTTTCACGTGAAACATCGGCGTATGCGCGGAAAGTAATGTTTCACGTGAAACATTGGGGAATATGCAGAAAAGCGCCGCGGCTTGCCGCGGCGCTTTTTCTATTATGTATTGTTAGGCTTATCCTTGTTCTTCATTGACAGGTAAATAATCAAAACGGAAATATCTGCGGGATTTACGCCAGAGATACGAGCCGCCTGGCCGATAGAAGCGGGGCGGACTGACTGCAGCTTTTGCGCGGCTTCAAGGCGAAGTCCTTTAATCTTAGTATAGTCTATATCGTCGGGCAGAAGTCTGTTTTCGATTTTCTTCTGCTTTTCGGCGTCGGAAAGCTGACGGGAGATATATCCCTCGTATTTAATATCCGTTTGAACGGTTTCAGTAACAGCTTCGTCAAGACAGGGGCGATCCTTGTCAATTTCACCGAGCAGCTCATAGGTGACGCCGGGGCGGCGGAGCAATTCCGCAAGCTTTACTCCGGATTTTACTTCAGGCTCGCCGTGGGACGAAAGAAAAGGATTGGCAAGGCGCGGGGAAACGGTTGTTGTGAGAAGCCGTTTCTTTTCGCACTCTTCAAGCTGTTTCTTTTCGAGAAAAGCCTTGTAACGCTCATCGCTTATAAGTCCTGCCTGCCTGCCGTACTCCGTAAGCCTGAGATCGGTGTTGTCCTGGCGCAGCAGCAGTCGGTATTCGCTTCGGCTGGTCATTATTCTGTACGGCTCGTTTGTGCCCTTGGTCACAAGATCGTCGATAAGAGTACCGATGTAAGAGCAGTAGCGGGGAAGTATTACGGGCGGCCTGCCCTGAAGCTTTGCGGCGGCGTTGATTCCCGCCACAAGCCCCTGCGCCGCAGCTTCCTCATAGCCGGAGGAGCCGTTGAACTGACCCGCTCCGTACAGACCGCTGATGTTTTTGAATTCAAGTGTGGGATAAAGTTGCGTGGGGTCGGCGCAGTCATACTCAATGGCATAGGCGTAGCGCATAATTTTTGCGTCTTCAAAGCCTTTGAGACTGCGCAGCATTTTATACTGAACATCGGCAGGCAAGGAAGAAGAAAATCCCTGGAGATATATTTCGTCGCAGTCCTCTCCCATAGGCTCTGCAAAAAGCTGATGACGGGGTTTATCGGAAAAACGGACGATTTTATCTTCAATAGAAGGGCAATAGCGGGGGCCGACGCCGTGTATCTGCCCCGAATACAAGGGGGAACGGTGCAGGTTTTCGCGTATAATTCGGTGAGTCTCGCTGTTTGTATAAACTATATGACAGGGAATCTGCGTAATAGAATTAAGCTTGTCCCTGTCGGTGCGGACGGAAAAGGGAGTTATGTTTTCTTCGCCGTACTGAATTTCAAGAGCGTCAAAATCAATGGAATCACGGTGAATACGGGGGGGAGTGCCGGTTTTGAAGCGCATGGTGCGGACTCCGTGAGCTTCAAGGCTGTGGGTAAGCCCCTCGGCGGGAAGAAGTCCGTCGGGGCCGGAATGCCGTCTCACATCGCCCACATGAGTAAGTCCACCCAGATATGTACCCGTGCAGACAATGACGGCACGGGCTCTGTATTCGCCCCCGGGGGAGGCAAGTACGCCGCAGACCTGCTTTATTCCTGCCGCCTCATCCACCAGAATTTCCGTGATTTCGCTTTGAACAAGTGACAAATGAGGCGCTCTCTCAAGTGTGTGCTTCATAAGGGCGCTGTAACGCTTTCTGTCTGCCTGCACGCGCTTTGAACGGACAGCCGCGCCCTTGCCCGTGTTCAGAGTGCGGGACTGGAGAGTCACGCAGTCTGCGGCATATCCCATTTCGCCGCCGAGAGCGTCTATTTCAAAAACAAGATGCCCTTTACCGCTGCCGCCCACCGAGGGGTTGCAGGGCATATTTGCAACGGCGTCAAGGCTTACGGTAAAAAGCGCTGTTTCAAGGCCGCAGCGGGAGGCGGCAAGCGCCGCTTCTATGCCCGCGTGACCGGCGCCGATGACTATTACATCAAAATCGTACTGTGACAAAACAATCTCCTGTAACTGCCGCGGCTCAGCCCGCGGCCATTTTCTGAAAGATCTTCCAGCCGGAAGAGTTTGAATATGCAAGCAGGGTCCCGCTTGAAATATCGGAAATATAATCGTATCTGAAGGGAATGACGGCTTTTCCGTTTGTGTCGATAACACCGTAGGAGCCCTCGGAGTTTTTGCATACGGCGACTCCCTCGATAAAGGGACTTGCGTCCGTCATATCAGGCTTTCTTATCCAAACTCCGGAGGTATTGAGATAACCGTAAAGTCCGTCCTTTTCAAGAAGAAGAATGCCGTCGGAATAGGAAACCAGGTTATATCCCGACGGAATGGGGAATTTGTTGCCCCTTGGGTCAACAAGCACATCCTCGTCGGAGACGATGAAAATGGAGTCAAGGTCGGTAAAATAATATCTGTCGTAGGACTGAACGCGCAGACGCATATAGCCGTGGTCAAAATAATAGCTGCCGAGAGAGGCAAGCCCGCGGGACAGAGGCTCCACATAGCGCTCGTTGGCAGTCCACCCCAGCTCGCTGTAATAGTTTTTGCGGGAGTCGAACATTATTTTGCCCGTGCTGTCCACCACGCGCATTTCGTTGGAGGTAACCTCGTAATACTTGTTTTCCTTTGTTCCGTCTTCGTTTTCTTCCTCGTGGTAATAATCCCACTTTATATCGGTCATTACGGCGGCGTAGTTTTCGCTGTAACTGTACGCTTTTGTATAAGGGAACATTTCGGACAGACTCTTGCCGCCCTCCTCAGCCAGGTTATTTCCCTCTTTATCGAATTTGAGCAAACCGAAATCAAGCTTTGTGCGGCTGAAGCACCATAGCGGACAGTAGAGAAGGCTTGTTTTGCCTTCAAGGTCGGTGAGTACCTTGGTGGTGTTCAGATAGTATCGCTTTAAGTTGCTGTCCGGATTTCCGTAATATGATGGGTAGTCAAAGTAAAGTCCTCTGTTGTCGGTTACATCGTTGTAGTCGGATTTTATAAAAGTTTGTCCGTTTGGCGACAAATAGTAATAAATTCTGTCATCAACTTTCAGATTGGCGGTTTCGTACCATTCGCTGTCGCCGTTTTCGTCGGGATCGCTTTTTGATGTGGGATATTTAATGCTGTAACTGTTATTGCGGTAGAAAAGTGGTCTGCCCTGAAGATCACGGGTGTAGGCGGGAATGTACTGCGTGTCGTCAAAGGTCGTCAGTACGCTGCCGTCGGGACCGATGAGATACAAAGTGCCGTTGTCATCGTAAATGATATAGCCCATATACATTTCAAGGGCGTAGCGGTTCTTCTGATCCTTTACGATTTCGCGCTCCGTCTCTCTGCCGTCGTCGTAGGTGATGAAGTTTTCCTTTTCGTAGGTTTTCAGGGATCCTGTCAGTTTATCGGGAAGCGCATAGGAGGGTTCCAGTATGCCGAACACGCAGGAGGAATCATAAACCTTGTCGGTAAGACGGTAGTCCTTTTCTTTAAGAGCGGATACGGACTCAAAAGTGAGAATTTCAGCATGCGACTCTCCGCCGGGGCGGGTATTATTGTTGTCCGATCCTCCCGGCTTTGAGGAGTTTTCGCCGTTGTTTGGGGTGCCGTTTTCTCCGGGCTCCGGCTCCTCCGGCTGGGGGGACACCTTATAGCTTTTGTCGAGAACAGCAATAAAAGCGTCCAGATTGCCCTTCCAGCTTTCGGGACGCTCTATAAATGAAATGTCGTATACGCCGATGTAGTAAAGTCCGAATGCCGCGACTGAAAACACCGTCACCAGAACGGCGGGCAGACGCTTCATAAAATGGATTTTGAATATTTCGGGTATCTTCAATTTGTTCACCTGCAGGACTTCCTGCCAAAGGGGAGTATGGTGCTTTCTGTGCCGAAAAGGGCAGCAGCTAAGGCTTTCGGCGCTTATTTGTGGTATTTTGAGCCTTTGATTATTTCCGTACAGCGGTAGACGGCCTCGTACAGCATGACGCGGGCGAGCTGATGGGGAAAAGTGAGAGCCGACATGGAAAGCCGAACATCGGCGGCGTCCTTGACCCGGGGTGACAGACCGTAGGAGGAGCCGACTATGAATGTAAGCTCTCCGCAGCCCTCGCAGACCTTGCGCTCAATAAAACGGGCAAGCTCGGGGGAGGAAAACTGCTTTCCCTCAACGCACATGGCGAAAACACAGCTTCTGGGGCTAATATTTTCCAGTATTTTTTCTCCCTCTGCTTCAAGGGATGCGGCAATCTGCGCGTCTGAGGGTGCGGAGGGGAGACGGGCTTCTTTTATGCAGACCTCCGTTACGGAGGCAAAGCCGCCCAGCCGCTTTTTATATTCCTCGCAGGCAGCGCGCCAATGGCTTTCCGACAGGCTGCCGACGGTTATAAACTTGATTTTCAGCATTATTCGGTACCTATGGCGCGTTACAGCATAAGAGAATGCTCTCTGGGCGCTACTTTAAGAGTGACATCCGAAAATCCCTCGCTGTCAAGGGTGCGCCTGACGGTGGAAAACGCCAAATCGGGGTCGTTATTTTCAAGGCTCAGGTGCGCAAGCATAAGCCGCTGTGTGCCGCTTTCCGCAAGCAGACGGCAAAGAGTCGCCGCAGCGTCATTGGAGAGATGACCTGTCTCTGAAAGTATTCTTTGCTTCAGCCGGTACGGATATGCACCGCGGCGAAGCATTGTTTCATCGTGGTTTGCCTCCACCACAGCCTGCCGGCATCCGCTGAGATTTTGCAGTGCGGCGGGGACTATCCTGCCCATATCCGTTGCAACGCCTGCTCTGTCTCCGTCGTCGGAAACGGCAAGATAACCCACATGGGCGGCGCTGTCGTGGGGCAGGGGGAAAGCGGTAAGCTCAATATCGCCAACGCGCACCTGAAAATCAGGCGTATCATGCACCACAATGCGGTGTGCGGCGTCCTTCATTCTGCACACCTCCCGCGCACTCTTTGCCGTTACATGTATGGGAACGGGGTGTCTGCGCGTCATAACATCAAGGGCACTGATATGGTCGCTGTGCTCGTGGGTGATGAATATGCAGGATATATCGTCAAGGCTCATGCCTATCTCTCCCAGAGAAGTGCAGACAGCCTTGCAGCTTCGTCCCGCGTCAATAAGGACTGCGGTTTTTTCCGTGCGTATCAGGGTGCTGTTGCCTGAAGAGCCGGAAAAAAGTGTGGCTACTTCTATCATCAGAGCGCCTCGCCCACAAGGTCGTAGTCCATGGTATCCGTTATGCGCACATCGAGAAAATCGCCGGGAGCGGGCTTTTTCTTTGCGGTGAACCACACCTTACCGTCAATTTCGGCGGCGTCGCGGTATGTTCTGCCGTAAAACGCTTCGGAAACGGGGTCAAAGCCCTCGCACAGCACGCGCACGGTGGAGCCGAGCAGAGCTTCGTTATACTCCGCGCTGACTCTGTTCTGGCATTTCATGATTATATCGTATCTGTCCTGCTTTGTCTGCTCGTCTATCTGACCGTCAAGCTCTGCGGCGGGGGTGTTTTCCTCTCTGGAATAGGGGAAGGCGCCGAAACGCTCAAATTTCGTCTCCTTTACAAAGCTGCAAAGCTCCTCGAAATCTTCCTCTGTTTCTCCGGGGAAGCCTACGATGGCGGTAGTGCGTATAACAATATCGGGAATTGCCTCCCTCAGACGGCGTACGGCGTCCTTTATGCAGGCGGAGTCGCCGTGGCGGTTCATGGCTTTCAGCACGCGGTCGCTGATATGCTGCACGGGCAGATCGATATAATGCACAATTCGCTCGTTGTCGCGCATTTCCGCAATAAGCTCATCTGTGATTTTATCGGGATAGCAATAAAGTATGCGTATCCACGGGATTGATGTATTGTCAGTTATGGCGCGAAGCAGCCGCGGCAGGCTGTACTCTCCGTATATGTCCTTGCCGTAAACTGTGGTGTCCTGCGCAATTACCACAAGCTCCTTTATACCCATGCTGTCAAGGTTCTTGGCTTCCTCTACTATGTCCTCCACGGTGCGGGAGCGCAGGGGACCGCGGATAAAGGGAATTGCGCAGTAGGTGCAGCGGTTGTTGCAGCCCTCAGCAATCTTTATATAGGCGCTGACCTCGCCTGTGGTGATTACTCTGTCGCCGCCGAGAGCCGCCGCGTCGCTTTCGTCAAGGCAGCAGTATTTTGCCTTTTCCTTGCCGGTATTTTCAAGGGAAGCGTCAAGCGCTTCAACGATTTTATGTATGCCGCCCACGCCGAGAATGGCGTCAACCTCGGGCAGCTCCTCCAGCACCTGCTCGCGGTAGCGCTGCGCAAGACAGCCCGTCACAACGATAGCGCGCAACTTGCCGTGCTCTTTAAGCCAAGCTATATCCAGAATACTGTCGATAGACTCTTTTTTTGCGCTTTCGATAAAGGCGCAGGTGTTTATAATTACGGCGTCGGCCTCTGTTTCCTCGGGGGTGATATTATAACCCGCTTCCATTATATGATGGAGCATTACCTCCGTATCGCACAAATTCTTTGCGCATCCCAGGGAGACAAAGCCTACTTTATATTTTTTTCTCTGTGATTCAGTCATCTGCAAGATTACTCTCCGTGTATAATTCTTCAGCCTCGCGAAGCGCGCGCTCTATTTCCCCGAAAGAAAAGCCGAGGCGGGAAAGGGCTGCTATGCGTTTTTGCTTTTCGTCCCTGTCTTCGGCGGGCTCGGCATATTTCTTTTCCACAAGAGACAGGAGGGAATTGTAGTATTCGTCCTCGCTTACCGTATCAAGGGCGGCGAAAATAACTTTTCTGTCGTAGCCGCGCCCCATAAGCTCGGCGGCAATTCTCTTTTTGCCCCAATGCTTCTTTATACAGAAAAATCTGGTGATGCGCCTTGCCTGCTCCTCTTCCTTTATGTAGCCGTGCTCTACCATGTAGTCGGCGCACTCCTCGCATATGTCGCGGGGAAGCTGATGGTGCATAAGCCGGGATATGAGCCTTGCTCTGCTGTAATCGGAGGAAGCCAGCATGCCCTCGGCTCTGGCGATGGCACGGCTGAAATCTGCGGCGCGGCGCAGCTCGCAGAGCTTTTCCTCTCCGAAACCGTCTCCCTTTGACAGCTCCTGATCAAACCAGAGAGAGGGCTTAAAAAGCAAAAGAATTTTTTCTTCGCCGTCCTCCATTGGAGTGATCTCCGCAGAAATTCCTGCTTTTGTTTCCAAAATTTCCGTAATCTTATAATCCATAATGCAACCTTTCTTATTCGCAGGAACGGTCCCCGTAGTCTGTTGTGTCGGTGAGACGGCCGCCGTCTACCTTTATGAGCCGCACGCTGTCGGCATATTTCTCCATAACATCGCTGTCGCAGGAGGTTATGATTATCTGTCGGTTTGACAGCTTTGAGAGAATGAAGCTCCTGCGTCCCTCGTCAAGCTCGCTGAGCACATCGTCAAGCAGAAACACGGGGTATTCCCCGCCTGCTCTTCGTGACGCTTCGCCCTCGGCAAGCTTCATTGCCAGCGCAAGGCTGCGCTGCTGACCCTGAGACGCATACAGCTTTGCCTCTTTTTTGTCAAGCAGGACGCCGAAATCGTCCTTATGTGTGCCGTAAAGCGTGGAGCCGTAGGCAATTTCCCGCTTCAAGTTATCGCACAGCATTGCCCTCAGCCTCTTTTGCCCCTCGCCCTTGATTTCCTCTTCTCCGCCGCCCTCTTTCTGAAGCACGGTGGCAAATTCAAGCTTCGGCACCTCTCTGCCGGAGGTCATACTGTCAAAAAGCCCTGCCACATAGCCGTCAAGCTCCGTCATATATCTGAGCCTTCTTGACGCAATATCTGCGGCAAGGGAGGACATTTGCTCGGCGTAAATCTCCCACAGAGACGAATCTACGGGCATATCCTGCGCCTGTTTTATAAGGGCGTTGCGCTGATGCAGCGCTCTGTTATAGCGGGAAAGAGAGTCAAGATAAGCGGGATAAAGCTGAGAGAGGGCTATATCCATAAAGCTGCGCCGAAGGGCGGGTCCGCCGCTTACAAGCGTAAGATGAGCGGGACAGAAAAGCACGGCGCGGAAGTTTCCGATCATTTCTTTTGTGCCGGAAAGCTTCGCGCCTGTGCGCGTCAGTACCTTTTTGCCCGTTTGGGAAAGGACGGCGGAGAGATTTACGGGCAGGCTGTCGCCGTCCTTTATAAAGTCAAGTGAAAGCTGCGCCTCGTTTTCTCCGAAGGAGATCATATCCTTTTCGCGGGCGCCTCTGAAGGAACGGCCGCGGGCGAAAAAGTAAATGCCTTCAAGTATATTTGATTTTCCCTGTGCGTTTTTACCCCACAAAAGATTTGCCCCATCGGAAAAACTGCAGCTTTCCGAGGCTATGTTGCGAAAGGAGGAAAACGCGATTCTGAGACATTTCAAGCGGCGGCTCCTTGCTTTTTCCGTTATGTTTTAAGTATTACTGATCGTCGTCAAGATCCATGTCGAGCAGGCGGATATCAAGCTCCTCGTCGTCAAGCTCTGCTTCCGCACCCTTTTCGTCGGGCACGCCTGCCGCTTTAATCTTGGCTTCAAGCTCTGCGGCAAGGGAAGCGTCGTTTTCGACGGCGATTCTTGCGTTGTCGCGTCCCTGACCCAGTCTCTCGCCGTTGTAGGAGAACCAGGAGCCGCTCTTTTCGATAACGCCTGAGTCCACGCCCATGTCAAGTATCTCTCCGGCTTTGGAAATGCCCTTGCCGTAGAGAATGTCGAATTCAGCCACCTTGAAAGGCGGAGCGACCTTGTTCTTTACGATTTTGCATTTTACATGGTTGCCGTAGGACTCGGTGCCTGTTTTCAGCACTTCGGTTTTGCGGATGTCTATACGCACGGAGGCGTAGAATTTCAGCGCTCTGCCGCCGGTGGTGGTCTCGGGATTGCCGTACATAACGCCCACCTTTTCGCGGAGCTGGTTTATAAATATAACGATACAGTTGGTCTTTGCCACTGTGCCGGAAAGCTTACGCAGCGCCTGCGACATAAGTCTTGCCTGAAGTCCCACATGGGAAGCGCCCATATCGCCCTCGATTTCCGCCTGGGGCACCAGAGCCGCTACGGAGTCGATGACAACGATGTCGATAGCGCCGCTGCGCACAAGAGCCTCACAGACTTCAAGTCCCTGCTCGCCGGAATCGGGCTGGGATACGAGAAGATTGTCAATATTGACTCCCAGATTTTTCGCGTATACGGGGTCAAGAGCGTGCTCCGCGTCGATAAACGCCGCCTCTCCCCCCAGCTTCTGCACCTCGGCGATGCAATGCAGCGCCACGGTGGTTTTACCGGAGGACTCGGGTCCGTATATTTCGATAATTCTGCCGCGGGGAATGCCGCCCACGCCCAGAGCCATGTCAAGTCCCACGGAGCCGGTGGACACGGCGGAAACATTCAGCTTGGAGTTTTCGCCCATTTTCATGACCGTACCCTTGCCGTAATTCTTTTCGATCTGAGATATGGCGGTCTCAAGCGCTTTCTTCTTTTCCTCGGGAGAGGTAACAGGTGCGGCGGTAGGTGCCGCTTTCTTTTTTGTAGCCATTTATTCGGAGATCCTTTCTGTAATAAAGTATGCGGTCGGCGCAAGCCTAAAAAGGGCGCAAAAACCCAAATTATATTACTCTACATATTATTATATCGTATATTTTTGCAACAGTCAAGGAAACGGCGGAAAAAAAGAGGGCGGGCGGGGGCGTTTTTTTGGCGGCGCGGGAGGTGTTTGTGGACAGGGGATGACATTAAGGAGAATAACGGAAAAAAGCGGTAAAAGCGGCGGGGAGGCACTTGAAAAGGGGGCGGCTGTATGGTAAAATATGCGCAGATACGGTCAGACGGCGCATATTGATTGCGGCGGAAAGCGGCCACAGGGAAAGGAAACTGAAAAATGCCTGAGATTTTAATGAAAACCATGGCGATGACGGAAAAGTGCTTTCTGGACGAGCGTCTTGAAGACAAGAGGGAATATGTAAAGGCGAGTATGCTGCGGGGGGAGCGCTTCAGCTTTCAGCTCGGATTGCAGTATGCCGAAGCATGCCCGGAAAAAACGGTGGCTCATCTGTATGTTGAAAGCGGCATAAGCGATTATATTTCGCTTCAGCGCATAGATCATGTACCCGTGAGGCTTCCCGTAAATTTCGGAGTTGACGACGGCAATTATCTGCGCACCGCTCCGGGGCTTTATCCGGACCTTCTCCGTCCCATGACGGAGAAAACCCGTATCCCCGTGACACAGCAGCTTACAAGCATATGGGTGGACATCAATGCGCCCGCAGATGCTGCCGCCGGAGTGCACGGCATACGGTTTATACTGCGGGACGAGAACGATAAAGTACTTTGCGAAAAGAGCTTTGACATTGACATAATTCCTGCCGAGCTTCCGAAGCAGGAGATTGCTGTGACTCAATGGCTGCACACGGACTGTCTTGCCGCGTATTACGGCGTTGAGATATTCTCCGAGGAGCACTGGGCCGTTATTCGGCGCTTTGTGGAAACTGCGGTCAAAAACGGCATAAACATGGTGCTTACCCCCATTTTCACGCCTCCCCTTGACACACGCATCGGCGGTGAGCGTCCCACCGTTCAGCTTATTGATGTATACCGCCGGGGCGGCAAATGGCGTTTCGGCTTTGAAAAGCTTGACAGGTGGGTCAACATGTGCCTTGAATGCGGAGTGGAGTTTTTTGAGATGTCCCATCTGTTTACGCAGTGGGGGGCTCACCACGCGCCCAAGATCATGGCGGAGACGGAAAACGGATATGAGCGGGTATTCGGCTGGGACACAGACGCCGCAGGCGAGGAGTACAGAGGATTTCTTTCTGCCGTTTTGCCGCCGCTGCTTGACGAGCTTGAAAGTCTGGGAATAGCCGACAGGTGCGTTTTCCACATTTCCGACGAGCCGGGCGGAGACAAGCTGGAAAGCTATCTTGCGGCGAAAAACGGTGTGAAAGACCTGCTTCGCGGTCATATTATTATGGACGCTCTGTCCGATTTCAGCTTTTATGAAAAGGGTGTTGTGGAGCATCCGGTTGTGTCGGCGGATCATATGCAGCCTTATATTGACGCGGGTGTAAAGGAGCTTTGGACGTATTACTGCTGCTGTCAGGACAGGGATGTGCCCAACCGCTTTCTTTCCATGCCTACGGCGAGAGACCGCGTTATGGGTCAGCTTTTCTTCAAGTATGATATTGCGGGATTTTTGCAGTGGGGATATAATTTCTGGTTTACGCAGGAGTCCTGCGAATACTGCGACCCCTATATGTGTACTGACGGCGGTATGTGGGTGCCCGCAGGAGACGCTTTCTCCGTATATCCCGCACCGGGAGGCGGCGCGTACGAGACTCTGCACCTTCTGAGCTTTACCTCGGCGCTTACGGATCTGCGCGCCTTCAGACTGGCGGAGTCCCTTTGCGGCAAGGACGCCGTTATGGCGGTCATTGAAGAGCGGGGAGCGGTGGAATTCAAAAACTTCCCCCACGGCGACGAACAGGTGCTGGATGTAAGAGAAAAAATAAACGCCATGATAGCGGAGAGATTATAATATACGCACAGCAGGGCTGCCAACGGCAGCCCTGCTGTGCGTATATTATATGTTATATGGGGCTCCGCCCCATACCCCACTCAGAACCTTTTTTGAGAAAAAGGTTCCGAGACCTCCAAAAAACTTTGGGAAATGGGTATTTTTTGAAACTAAAGAATTGCAGGAAACTTTGTTTCGCTGTATATAAAGATCAGCAAAACTTAGATTCATGCAGGCTTTATGGGTAAATCTCTTTCCTTTTCCCAAAAGTTTTTGCCTATAAAACGCAAAAAAATTGAGTTTTTCGGTTTTTTTCAAAGTGTAGTATAATATTTGCAGATCAGATACAAGGAGAGCTTATGAAAATACGAATAACAAACAGAATTGCCGTTGAAAAGCTTGCTGCAAACCCGTTTCCCCAAAAAACCGCACTAATCAGTATAACAGACTATGGCTCTGATTTTGCCGAATTGAAAAATAAGCCGTTACATTTATGTCAAGTTTCTTTTGATGATGTTGATAACGATGTGCTCATAGACGAGTTGGGCAGGAATGCAACCGATGCGGAACGCAAATCAACAGAAGAAAAATACCATATGCTCAGCGAGGCGCAAGCCGCAGAAATTGCCGGTTTCTATTTCTCTGTCCGTAATGAGGTCGATTGCCTTATTTGTCAATGTGAACACGGACAGTCTCGCAGCGCGGCGGTTGCGGCAGCGATTATGGAATACAGAAGCAGAAAGGGTATTTCGGTTTTTGCGGATGACCGTTATTATCCCAATAAAGTTGTTTTCAGAAAAGTGTTAGCGGCACTTCAAGATGCGAATAAACAATAAAGGATTACATAAAAAGTTAAGGCGGCTATAAGGAAAGCAAAAAACTTTTAGATAAGATGGTATAGCTTTTCCTAAGTTTAGCAGAACTTTAATTTGTGCAGAAGCGTAAGTATCAGTCTCCGCCTATTTTCCAAAAGTTTTTGAGGATTGTTAAGGGACTTTTTTCAAAAAGTCCCTTAACCGGGGTACGGGGCAGAGCCCCGATGTTATACACACAAATCCCCCGCCTGCCGATGTCGGCAGGCGGGGGATTTCGCATTTACACTTATTTACCGGAGACGGTAATACCGTCAAAGGCGGCGTAGGGCAGCACCGAGGTGCCGTCGTACACCCGTTCTGCTGAAAGTTCCCGTAGATTATTAAGCATATCCGCAAGGTTTCCGCTTATCATGGTTTCGCTGAGCGCGTCGGTGATTCTGCCGTTTTCTATAAGAAAGCTGTTTTTGGCAACTCCGGAAAAATCGCCGTTTGTACCGGGCTCGCCGCCGGAAAATCTGCCTACGAGAATACCGCGGTCAATGCCTGCGATAATATCCTCAATACTCTTGTCTCCCGCGGAAATGACCATACCTGCGCAGTCGTTCTTTGCACGACGGTTTCCCGTCTTGTTGGCAACATAGAGACCGATGAGAAAGCTTTCCAGCCTGCCGTTTTTGATAAAATCAAAATCCTCTGCTACAAAGCCTTCGGCCGTAAAGGACTGTCCGCAGACGATGCCCTGTGTTGAGGGTGCAAAGGACACGGTCAGCCTTTCGTCAGCCACCTGCTGACCCAGCTTGTCCTTCCATATGCTGGTGTTGTCCAGAATAACACCGTCGCCGGCAAAGTTAGAGCATATGCAGTCCGCAAATTCGCCGAGACACGCCGGTGTCAGTACCATGGTGCCCGTGAATTTTTCCTTCGGCGTCACGGTATGGAGCTGCTTTTGCACATCCGCAAGGTCGCGGCGTATGCTGCCCAAAGATATAAACGGAGCTTCAAGGCTGTCCGTAATCACGCCGGAGGAGAAGAAGGACGAGGCAATTTCTCCCTCATGTGCCGAGAACATAACGCTGACTGAGTAAAGTCCGCTGTCTTTTGTAAAGTGGGTGCCGTTTGAGTTTCTGTATACGGTGTGAGATGCTTCGTGTGAAATAATCATCTGCTCTACCACAATAAGAGGGTAGTCGCTTTTGATGGTTTCAAGAAGCTCGCGGCTTCTGAAAAACAGCTTTTCAAGGTCAGGCACAAGACTGCCCTCCGTAAAGCTTTCGTGCAGAGCATCGGGACAAAGTCCCCATGCGTCGTCACTTTGTGACGCTTCTGCCGCCGCAAGACAGTCGCAAACCGCCTGCTCTACTGCCTCGTCACTGAAATTGTTAAGCCCCACGGAGCCTTTTTTGCCGTCCTTTACGGCGGTCACCGACAGGGAATTGTCAAAGAGAGTGCGCAGCAGACTGAATTCTCCCCCGTCCACATTGAATTCCTTTGTTTCGCGCACAGTGGCGCTGCAGTGAGAAAGCTGCGCACCGCGCCCACCGAGCTTTTCTATAACACTCTCTGTAAGCTTGTCAAGATTTTTCATAATTATGACCATGCCTTTCGTTGATTTGTGGTGGTTTTACAAAGCCATGAGGCTTTGTAAAATGCCGCCGCCTTTTTTGGCGGCAAGACACAAATAGGGTTTGAAACAGCTTGCGTGCGATACACGCTTGCTTTACTTTCAAACTTGTACCCCTTTCCGGTTATCTTCCGCCGACGGTAACGCGGCAGCGGACGCAGGGTCCGCCAAGCCCCACAGGCATAGGCTGCTTTTTTCCGCAGTAGCCGGAGGAGGACCACTCCACGGTGTCGGATATCATGTCAACGGTTTTGAGCATTTCAAAGGCCACACCGGATATGGTGGTGTCCAGCAGAGCGCGTCCCAGCTTGCCGTTTTTGATTTCATAGCCCATGCAGATGCCGAACATAAACTCGCCGGTTGTATCTGCCTGTCCGTTGTTTGTGTCGGTAAAATAGTAGCCGTCCTTAACTCCCGCAATCATTTCCTCAAGCTTTGAGTTGCCGGGGTGGATGGCGGTGTTTCTCATGCGGATAAGCGGCTCGTCGGAGAACAGATATGCTCTCGCGTTGCCGTGAGGTGTCATACCGAAGCGCTCGGCAGTTTCGCGGCTGTTCATATATCCGCACAGCACGCCGTCGCGTATAAGCGCTTCGTCCTGCGCTGCCACGCCCTCGTCGTCAAGCCATACGGGGAGAGGGCAGGGTGCGCCGAAAGCGGTGCTTGCAAAGTCGGTAAGGTTTACAAGAGGACTTGCCACCTGACGGTTAAGGGAATGTGCCGCTACGCTTCCGCCCAGCACCAGATCGGCTTCTACCGTGTGTCCCACAGCCTCGTGCGCCAGCATACCCGCAAGAGAGCCGCTGAGTATGCAGGTGCGCTCTCCCGCCTCGGCGTAAACGCCCTCCCGCTTCTGCATCAGCTTTTCGTATAAAGCGTCAACTTTGCCGTACAGCGCCTGTGGAGTGGTAAACACCTTGTCAAAGGTACCCAGTCCCCCTATGGGCTCAAACAGCTCTACGGGTACGCCGCTGTCGGTTTCGGCCGTCAGACGGATATAGACATAGGAGCGGGGGATTATGGTGTGACCGTCGGAGCCGTCGGACACGGCGAGGATTTTTTCCATGGAGCCGGATCTTATAGACACTCCACGACCGCTGAGATTTTTGTACTTTTCTCCGATATAGCTGTCAAGCTCACGGGCAAAGTCCGTATATACTTTCTGCTCGGGGTCGCTTACTGCGCAGTCGCGTATGACAGGCTCCGTTCCCGTAGGCGCCACGGAGCCGCCGCGCCCTGCGTGGGAAGCGAGAAATTCGGCGTTTTCGGTTGCGGCTTTGAGAACGCTCTCGGCAGCCTCGGCGCTCATATTCGCCATGGAGGAGAAGCCGTATACTCCGTTTTTGTATACTCTTGCGCTGACGCCGCTGACTTCGCTTCTGGAGTTGCCGGTCAGGTTGCCGGAAATGACGCTGACGCCTCTGCTGCGGTTGCATTGCTGCCGCAGCTCCGTGTGTACGCCGTCGGCAAAATCGCTTTTTCTTTGTGTAACAATATCGTTTAACATCTTTTGTCTTTCCCTTCTTTGTTGTAGGGTAAACGCGCCGGAAAATTCCGGCGCTTTGTACGGTACCAGTATAGCACACGCCACCGGCGTTTTCAAGGGATTTTTGGCGCTCAGTCATACGCCGACGTATTTTTTCATATGCTTATACAGACAGTAAAAATTCAAAAGGAGTGCTTGTCATGGCGTGCAATACAAACAGCCTGTCGAGAAAGATCGTTATCAGCGTATGCGACGCGCGAAAGCTTGGGCATATATGCAATTACGAGGTGGATCTGTGCGAGGGGCGCATTACCGCGGTTTTTGTCCCCGGGGAAAGCAGCGCATTCGGCTTCAAACGGTCCGCCGATATTCGTATTCCGTGGGAAAAGATTAAAAAGATAGGTGAGGACGCCATTCTTGTGGAGGTCCCGCCCTTTGTTCCCGAATGCGCCCCGCCGAAAGAAAAGCGCAGATGGTTCTGGTAAAGATGCTTTAGCGGAAACGAAGGGCTGCAATTAAAGACATAATCATAAAAATTGTCGCATAATATTGACAAAAGGGGAAAATGACTTTATAATAATACCTGCCGAACAGAAAATTAAATATTTGAATCAGGGGTGCCGTATGGCTGAGATGAGTTTTACTCGAACCCTTTGACCTGATATGGATAATGCCGTCGTAGGGAGATTATTAGTTTTTACCGCGCGGGATTTTCTTGTGCGGTAAATTTTTATTTCGGAGAGGTATCCAGATGTCAAAAAAACTAACACGGTCACAGCTTATCAAGAGACTCGTTATTTCCGCGATCTTCATTGCTGTTTCCATCGCTCTCAACGAGCTGACCCCCATTAAGTTCCCCTTCGGCGGAAGCGTTACCTTTTTCAGCATGGTGCCGCTGGCTCTCATCGGCTGGCAGTACGGTCTTGGCTGGGGTATGGTATGCGGCGCCGCTATGGGTGTTCTTGATATGGTTATCGGCGGTCTCGGCAATTTCGCCTATGTTGCAGGTATCGGCGCTTATCTCATTCTGATTTTTGCCGATTATTTCGTGGCTTTCGGCGTTATGGGTCTTTCGGGAATGTTCAAGGGCAAGCTGCACAATGCAACTCTTGAGCTTGCGCTGGGCGCGGGCGTTGCATGTGTGCTTCGCTTTGTCTGCCACTTTATTTCCGGTGTTACCATTTGGGCAGACTATGCCGGCGGCTTTGCGTCGGTATGGCTCTACTCCCTGACCTACAACGGCGGCTACATGCTTCCCGAGCTTATTATTACGGTGATCGGCTGTGTGATTATTTCCAGAATCAAGCCGATTATGAGAAAGCTTGCCGACTGAGTAATACTGTTATGAGGCGACCGCCTGTCAGCATCAAATGCCGACAGGCGGTTTTTCACAAAAAAATATGTGATTTTTTATTGACATTAACGATATGTTGTGTATAATGTATTCAGCAAAAAACACTTTGTATGCCTGCGGCATACTGTCCCCGCGAGGGGAGCGGAAGGAATGATTTTTTATGAGAAAAAGAGTAGGTGTCGTCGGCTACGGCGGCATGGGTCAGTGGCATGTGTGCAGCATTATGGGCAGGACATATGTGAACTCTATTCATTTCAGCGAAAGCGATGTTTGCGAGATTGCGGGAGTTTACGATATTGATCCCGCAAAGCTGGAAAAGGCCGCGGCTGAAAATGTTCCCGTTTACGAGAGCCTTGAAGCTATGCTGGCTGATCCCACCGTTGACATTGTCGTAATTGCAACTCCTAACGATTTTCACGAGCCTATTGCCATTCAGGCGCTTGACGCGGGCAAGAATGTTATCAGCGAAAAGCCCGTTACCACCTCCTGCGCTTCCCTTGACAGGATGATCGCCGCGGCAGAGCGCAACAACAGGCTGTTTACCGTTCATCAGAACCGCCGTCTGGACGATTATTTCGTTGAGATGAAAAAAATCTGCGACGAAGGCACCATCGGCGATATTATCAGCATTGAGTCCCGTATTCACGGCGATCACGGCGTTCCCGGCGACTGGAGAAAGACCGTGGAGCACGGCGGCGGTATGCTGTACGACTGGGGCGTTCATATGATAGACCAGCAGCTTAATATGCTGGGCTACGATGTGGACAGAGTCTGCGCTCATTTCGATTATCTGACCGGAGTGCCCGTGGACGACGGCTGCTTTGTTGATGTTTTTCTGAAAAGCGGCAAGTTTTTGCACACTGAGGTCTGCACCTACAACTTTATCCATATGCCCCTTATGTATATGAGAGGCAGGACGGGCACCGCCATTTATCACGACTGGGGCGACGATGTTCATGTTATCCGCTGTACCGACTGGGGCGAGCATGACGATATTCTCCCCGTCAGAGCCGCAGCCGGACTTACCAAAACTCTGGCCCCCCGCGGCGAGAGAACGGTGGAGCAGGCTGTTTTCAAGTGCCCACACACCGACCCCCACGATTTTTACCGCAATTTCTGCGCGGCTATCGACGGCAAAGAGCAGCAGCTCGTTACCCATGAACAGATGCGCGTGGTTATGAAAGTCATTGAAGCGGCTTTCACCTCCGCTGAAAACAACTGCGTTGTAAAGTTCTGAACAGCATGATAAAAGCAGAAAAGACGGCAACTGCCGTCTTTTCTGCTTTTGCAAGAAGCATCGGGGCTCTGCCCCGTCCCCCGCTTAGTACCTTTTTTGAGAAAAAGGTACTAAGAACCCCAAAAAACTTTTGCCCTGATAAGGCAATAACGCAATCCCCCGCAGGGGTGCCGCGTAGGCGGCAAGCGAGAAAAAGCGAAGAAGAAAGTTCACTTTCTTCTTCGCTTTTTCTAACGCTTATCGGACGGTGAAACCGTCCGCCCCTGCGGTTAATGTTCAGTTTCGCTAATCTTGCTTTCTGTGGGTAGCTAACAGTCTGCTATCGACACGCTCGTTAGCGTTATTTTATTTCCGCCGCGAGACTTAAAACTTAGGCTGACGGCGCAGGTTTCTCTTCAATTAGTCGAATGTGTTATGCTCTTTCAACGCAACGGTTTGATGTTCTTCCGTGTCGAGAAGAGGGGAGAGATTCTAAAGAGAGGAGAGGAGAC
>JBJDYY010000073.1:0-4716 GCA_051867715.1 Candidatus Avispirillum sp. | reverse complement strand
AAAATCTTCTCTTCACTTCCGTCAACTAATTATCAAGTCTGAAATCCATTTCCTATAAACCGAAACTAACGGCTATGTCTCTGCAACTTGTGCAAATTTTCACAAGCAAATATTTTCTTGTTTCCCCAAATAGTCCCCTGAACAGGCACCGGCAGAGCCCTGTATCATTTACCCGAGTGGGGATCCCATAACAATTCCCACTTTTTGAAGCAAAACAGCGTTAAAAATGCGGAGAACGGCGATTTTTCTGCGGGATTCACGGCATAAATGAATTTTTTGGGTTGACATTATTCAAAAGCAGTTATATACTATATAATAGACGCACAAAGCGGGGGAACTTTTACATAAAAGGCTGTACCTGCCGGAGCGTTTACTTTCCGGAAAGGCAGTACGAAAAATGAGCAATACAAGAAAAAAACAGTTCAGCGACGCCAACGGCGACCGTGACGGCAGAGTTGAATTTTCCGAAAATACAAATCTCATAGAGCAGTCCGTATATCATTATTCGCTTCAGGACAGAGAGACCCCTTATCTGTACCGTCAGCTTTACAGCTACGACGCGGTGCCCCGCGTGTCCTTCAACCACCGCTTTGTTCCCGTAAATATGCCGGACGAAATATGGATAACCGACACCACCTTCCGCGACGGACAGCAGTCACGCGCTCCGTTCACCGTAGACCAGATAGTGCATCTTTATTCACTTATGCACAAGTTGGGAGGCCCCCGCGGCATCATCCGCCAGAGCGAATTTTTCGTCTATACGGAAAAGGACAGAGAGGCACTGCGCCGCTGTATGGAGTTAGGGTATGAGTTCCCGGAGATAACAAGCTGGATACGCGCCTCCAAAAAGGACTTTGAGCTTGTAAAGAGCCTCGGTATAAAGGAAACCGGTGTGCTGGTGTCCTGCTCCGACTACCATATTTATAATAAAATGGGACTTACTCGCGCCAAAGCTATGGATATGTATCTTGGCGTGGTCAAGGATATTCTTGATATGGGTATACGCCCCCGCTGTCACTTTGAGGACATAACCCGCGCCGACTTCTACGGCTTTGTGGTGCCCTTTGCCTCCGAGCTTCGCCGCCTTGGCGAGGAAGCGGGAATTCCCGTAAAGATACGCGCCTGCGATACCATGGGCTACGGCGTAACTTATCAGGGCGCGGCGCTGCCCCGAAGCGTGCCCGGCATAGTCTACGGACTTATTCACTACGCCGGTATTGACTCATCAATGCTGGAATGGCACGGTCACAACGATTTTTATAAGGTAGTCACCAACGCTTCCACCGCATGGCTGTACGGCGCCTCCGGCGTCAACTGCTCTCTGCTGGGTATAGGAGAGAGAACTGGCAACTGCCCCCTTGAGGCTATGTGTATGGAATATGCTTCCCTGAGAGGTACCCGCGACGGTATGGATCTGCCGGTAATAACGGAAATCGCCGAGTATTTTGAAAAGGAAATAGGCTATAACATTCCGCCCATGACTCCCTTTGTGGGACGCGACTTCAATGTGACCCATGCAGGAATTCACGCCGACGGGCTTCTGAAGGACGAGGAAATATACAATATTTTCAATACGGAAGCGCTTTTGCACCGTCCCGCCACCGTGGCGGTAGACGCTCACAGCGGACTTGCGGGCATCGCCCATTGGCTCAACGGGAAACTTACGGAAAAGGGCATTGACGAGCGTTTCAGCAAGAGAAGCGGGGAGGTCGCGGCTATCAAAGCTCTTGTGGACGCCGAGTACGAAAACGGCAGAAATACCACCATGAGTGACGGCGAGCTTTGCGAAATGGTGAAGAAAACTATTCCGCACCTTGCCGATAAATTCTGAATTTTTGTCTTTATTTGTTTACAATTTTTTGCAAAAACGAAAAAAACTATTGCTTTTTGTTTCGTGTTGTGATACAATAACTAAGCCTCAGTAAAAATGATGCGCAACTTATTGTTATTTACAAGCACTTTAACATAAAGGAGAAATCAGAAAATGACTACTGCACAGATCGTCATCGGCATTATTCTTTTGGTTTTTGCCGTTTTCCTTATAGTAGCAGTTCTTATGCAGCAGGGCAAATCGCATAACCTTTCCGGAACGATCGCCGGCGGCGCAGAGACCTTCTTCGGGAAATCCAAGGCACAGACCATAAATAAAAAGCTGTCCGTACTTACCACGGTAGTTGCAATCGTATTCGTGCTTCTCGTAGGAACCGTGTATGTTATGCAGGATACCGGCGATATTAACGGATTCAGCTGGAACAACTTCAAGACCACTATTCTCGGCAGCACCGAAAAGACCGAGGACAGCGCTTCTGTTGAGGACGAGGATGCCGATACGGCTGATTCCGCTGACGACAGCGCTGACGCAGACTCCGCTGAGGACAGCGCCGAGTAATTCAAACCGAACCAAACCGAAAAGCACCCCGACGGGGTGCTTTTTTATCGCTGTTTTCTCTTTCCTCTTGACATTGGGAACATAATAAGTATAATAATAGATGTTCTAATATTAGAATTTCAGGAGGAATTTATGACAGCGTTAAAGCTGATGGCGGCAGGCAGGAAGCTTTTGAATATTTATAACGGTCTGTCGGCGCCCATATGCAAGCGTTACGGCATAAATCAGACCTGCTTTGACATACTGCTTTTCTGTGCCAACAACCCGGAGAACAACACTGCGCGGGACATATGCGAGCTGCGGGGCATTAAAAGCGGCATGGCGTCTGTTGCCACGGAAATGCTTATAAAAAAGGGTTTTCTTTGCCGTGAGGACGACGCAAGGGACAGACGTCTGCGGCGGCTTACCCCTACGGAAAAGGCGGCGCCGATTATAAATGAGGGCAGAGATATGCAGAGATATTTTGCCGAGGTTTTGACAAGCGGCATATCTGGGCAGGAGGCGCAGGCGCTGCGCAGCGCGGCGGACAAGCTTATGCTTTGCGCCGAGCGGTTTCTGAAGGAGGAAAAGCTATAATGTTTAAGGTACTTATATGCATAATAGCCGGTCTCGGCGCGGGACTTGGCACGGGATTTGCGGGTATGAGCGCCGCGGCGGTAATAAGTCCCATGCTCATTACTTTTCTTGATATGGACCCGTATCTTGCGGTGGGCATTGCCCTTGCCAGCGATGTGCTTGCCAGCGCCGTATCCGCGTATACATACGGCAAAAACAAAAATCTCGACATTAAAAACGGGCTTATAATGATGGCGGCGGTGCTGTGCTTTACTCTGGTGGGCAGCTTTATCGCAAGTCTTGTGCCGAAAACCACAATGGGCAATTTTTCCGTATTTATGACCATGCTGCTGGGTATAAAGTTCATAGTAAAGCCTGTCATGGCGCCGAAAAAACGGCTGAATGAGGCTACGGCAAAGCAAAAGGCCGTTCGCTCCGTTCTGTGCGGCTCTGCGGTAGGTTTTATATGCGGTTTTGTAGGCGCGGGCGGCGGAATGATGATGCTTTTAGTGCTGACCTCAGTGCTTGGCTACGAGCTGAAAACCGCGGTGGGAACAAGCGTATTTATAATGAGCGCCACCGCGCTTACGGGCTCTGCAAGCCATTTCGTTATCGGCGGCATGCCCGATATAGAGGCTCTTGTCATATGCGTCATCAGTACGCTGGTATTTGCCAGGATAGCCGCGCTGCTTGCCAACAAGGCAAGCCCCAAGACCCTCAACCGCGTAACGGGTGTGATACTGGTTGTTCTCGGCGCTTCGGTGCTGGCTGTAAACTATCTGACCTGATATGTCAGAAAACGAATGAAACGGAGGCAGTTATGAAAAAAGGACTGATACTTGAGGGCGGCGCCATGCGGGGAATGTATACTGCGGGAGTCACCGATGTTATGATGGAAAACGGCATAGAGTTTGACGGTGCCGTGGGTGTGTCTGCGGGAGCGGCATTCGGCTGCAACTATAAATCCCGCCAGATAGGCAGAGCCGCAAGGTACAATATGCGCTTCTGCAATGACAAAAGGTATTGCAGCGTCCGTTCACTTATCACTACTGGCAATATTTATAATACGGACTTCTGCTACAATGAGGTGCCGACAAAATACGATCCCTTTGATTTTGAAACTTACATAAACAATCCTATGGAGTTTTATGTGGTTTGCACAAATGTGGAAACGGGGGAGCCGGTTTATAAAAAGTTTGAGGGGACGGAGGACAGCCGTTTTGACTGGATAAGAGCCTCCGCGTCCATGCCGCTGGTGTCCCGGATCGTGGAAATAGACGGACTGAAAATGCTTGACGGGGGAATATCCGATTCAATCCCCCTGAAATTCTTTGAGGGCATCGGCTACGACAGAAATGTGGTCATACTGACGCGACCTTTGGGGTACAGGAAAAATAAAAACAAACTGCAGCCCGTTATAAAAGCGAGATACGCGAAATATCCCGCGCTGACAGGGGCAATGGCAAACAGGCACACGGTATACAACGCCTCCCTTGATTATATAGAAGAAAAAGAGAAGGCGGGAGAGCTGTTCGTGTTCCGCCCCGAGGCGCCGCTTCCGGTCAGCCGCACGGAAAAGAACCCGGAAAAGCTGAAAGCGGCATATGAAATCGGCAGGCAGGACGCCGCCGCAAGACTTGACGAGCTGAAAGAGTACCTGAAGGCAGGCAGATAATTCTATTTGGAGTGCCGTACCCAGCCAAGTATATGCGAGGCTCTGCCCCGCACCCCGCTTAGTACCTTTTTTGAGAAAAAGGTACTAAGAACCCCAA
>JBJDYY010000072.1:0-4722 GCA_051867715.1 Candidatus Avispirillum sp. | reverse complement strand
CATAATCAATCGTTTCCGTCAGATTGTCTTCGATATAGTCGATAGCCTTTTGCAAACCGATGATCCAGTCCATATTATCCCTCCTTGTCTGCCTGTATTCTATCAAAAGGCGATTTTTATTTCCCGATATTTCGTGCTGAGTATAATCGGGTTGCTTCAGCTCCACAGGGATCCGCACCTCGTAGTAACGGTTCTTTCCTATTTCATGTGAAAAGACCCGATTTCAACAAGGTTTCCTTCCGGGTCTGCAATATAGCATGTTCGCTGTCCCCAAGGACAGGTAACAGGTGCAACAATCGGTTTACCGCCCTTGGAAATAATGTCATCATATGCTTTATCAACTGCCGCATAATTCTCAACTGCCAAAGCGACTTCAAAATGCCCGTTGACACCGGAGGCATATGCGAATTCACCAAAAGCGAATTTTTCAAACTCACTCCGGGGATAAAGCATAAATACAACGCCGTCTTTTACCAAGTAAACATTGACAGCGTCTTCCGGTTCCTGAATTTCAAACCCAAGCACATCCCGGTAAAACCTGATCATTGTGGGCATATCGTTAACGAATATCCCGATTCCGTCAAGTTTCATACTTTAATTTCCTTTTCCATAAACCGCAAAGGCTCTTTACCGAAATTAACAGTTCTTACTGCCTCAATAATTTCATCTTTGCGGCTCTCCGCATCCGGCAAATCACACACAATATCATTGAGATCATACGGACCGTTTCTAAAGTGTCCCACCGAGGCTCCGTGAAACTCACCGTCAATCAGCAGATACTGCAGGGGCTCGCAGTCATATTCAAGTCCTTCGGTCAGCTTCTTTGCCGTTTCCTTAAGAATATGCTCATAAGCCTTATAGATAAAGTCATTACGGTGAATTGCATAGACGAAATGCATATCTTTAGGCTCATAGCTTTTGAGGAGCTCTTCATCGCTTTTCAGCATATATCCCGAGTCCGACTCCGTCAGTATGCCTTCTTCAGCAAGCTCAGCCACTGCCTGTTTGATTTCTTTTTCCGGAATCTTATAAAACGACTTTGCCATCGCAGTGTCAAACCATACGATTCTGTATGCAAACCGCTGCAGCACGGTTTTGAGTGCCTCCTGTCCGGTATATTTATTCGGATCTACTTCCGGGAACATCTCTGAGAATTTATACCAGCCGCGGTCCCATTCCCCGTCATACTGATCCTCATAAATCAGAAACGCTTCCTGCAGGCGGTGAAGCGCAGGAGTTATCTGCTTTACAAGCAAGCCCGTTTCTTCCTTGATCTGCTGAATATTCAACGGTCCCGACGCTTCAATAAGTTCAAGAATCCGCAGCTGCTCCGGCGTGGGTATTGCAAGAGGCTTCCGATAAAGACCCGCGAACAGCTCCGTGTCCTCCGGAACAATCCAACCGAGATTGCCGCCGGCAAAGCGCCCTTTGATAAGCTTTCGGTCAAGCTGTCGCTGACGGTTGAATTCCGTATCGTCAAAATCGGCGCGGAATGTGAGTGTGGGAGGCTGTCCGAAACCGTTCCAGTACACATTCTGCCCGGGCTGAGTATCACGGTACAGTTTTATGTATTCGTCTTCATCCGCCTTGTTTATGAAGCATTGACGCTCCATACGAAGAGAGATTATTTTAGCATCCATTTTAATTCTTTCCTTTCGCCCCGGCATACCGCCGCTTGCACTGCTCGATTCTGGCTCCCTGAGGAGTGTCGCCATGCTCAGAATCGCAGGAATACTGCATTAGAAGCTCACAAGGAACATCTGCGCATTTCCCGTAGTGGAACAGCAATTCATTCCGGTACTATACCGAATTATGACATTCTTCATCAACAGTTAGAATTCTCCATGCATCTGCTGTCAAAAGCACAAATTTCACATCATTTTCTCTGCTGTTTCAAGCAGGCACTTAATTCCGTCCGACTGCTCGCCTTTTATTATCCACTTCAGATAATTCAAATCATGATCGTGGTTTTCAAAATAATGAACGGTCAAGTTCTTTTTTCCGAGAGATTGGAACCTTTGTTCAATATCTGTTGACTGAAACCGGGGCGTCATAGAATCATACTCACCCGAAAAAATATGTATCGGAAGTTCAAGCCGCGGCAGTACATTCTTATTAGCCTCAAGCGAGAAATGTTCTCGCCACCATCCGGCGGTTAAGCGAATGCCGTGATTGTTTTTAAGCCACTCGTCATCGCCGCGCTCAATAGCCGACAGCAAATTTTCCAGATGCTCCATAGCCTTAGGTGCAAAATCGGCGGCAGTAAGTTTGCCGTCTCCGTCCGCGTCAAGCTCATTAAATTCTGCACTGCCGAACACAGCCTGTCTGACATGCAGCGGATCTTCTTCAAAATCGGATTTTGTGATATATCCTTTTCTATCAGTATCAAACAGCCGCCTGCATTGAATCAGAGACGTATTACCGCTCAGCTGCCATATAAGCGTATCACGCAGATTCTCATTGCAGTAGCCGCACAAAAGAAGTCCGTCAACTCTTACATTGCAGTTTTGCACTACAAGCGGCGCAATGATTGTCCCTTCACTCCAGCCCAAAAGATACACGGAAATATCCGGATACTTCTTTCTGATGTGCTTTATAATACATTCCACATCGCTTACAGAATTATGGGGAAGATATGTTTTATACTGTTCATCATCAATATCAACAAAATACGGTGCCGTATCGCCATCCCTTACACCGCGCGTACTGTAACGGCAATATGCTATTTTGCGATTGGTGAACTCATTTGCAAAATAATCGTGATAGTTATAAAATGTACCGTCCGGTTTCTGGCGCTTGATGTTGTAGGTATTGGGTCCGGAGCCGTTTACATAAACAACAAGCTTTTCTGGGCTTATATCGGGGACACTCAGCATTGCTTCAAGGATGTACCCGTCTGCTGCTGTAATCCTTAACATCGTGTCGCTCATCCTGTTTTTCCCTCCCCTCCGATCGTATGTATTATTTCCGTTTCTTGAAAACAACAATTTCCGCATCGGAGCCGCCGTCACCGTACTCGCATACCAAAAGATAGTTTTCGTCAGCCGTCAGGCCGTAGCATCTGTCGCTGTTTTTCTTTCGTACCTGATTACCAAGATAAATTCTGTTATCATCCCAGAATTTCATTTTCTGACCTCCGGGCAGCGTATATTCCAAATTGACATAAGCCCCCAGCAGAGCGTTGAGTCCGGTAACTTCCTCCATGTCCTCAATTCCCAGCCCGTTGAACTCCGCAATAAGCTGTTCCTTCAGCCTGCAGGGCGCCTCAAAGGCTTTGCCGCAATTATCGCAGCACTTATTTTCACAGCACAGCGCCACCATACAGGAGCCGCCGAAGGGATGTCCGTTCGTTTCTTTGCATCCTCCGCATTCATTTCTCAATCCGCATTCGCAGCAGTCAAGTCCGCATAAATTCTTCATCCTTATTTCCTCCGAATTAAATCTTCAATTATGCATTATGTCTTTTGAATCCAAAAGCGTTTTCCCATCGCAGTTCGGTTTTCATAAGTGTATCATATTCTCCAAACCATTGTCAATATAATAACATTTTTGTCAGTCTCCGACAAATAATGTTGACAGCCCCGCGCTTTTCGTGTTAATATAGTTTCAAAGCATCAACCATAGACTTCCGGAAAAATTTGTTACAAAAGGGCAGAGCCCGAAAAGCGGTTTGCGTTTATGCCTGTATGAATTCTGTCAGGAAGAATCCATCGCAAGAATCACGCCTCTGCCGATTATTTCGGCAGAGGTTTTTTAATGATAATCATATAAGTCAGTAGCGGAGGAGTAAACAGTGGGAAACCGCATAGAAGTGACCGCACCGACAGTCCCGGTCTGACGGGCTCGGTCAGTCAGTTATCCGAATATCATTTATCCGAAAAAAGAAAGGAAAGACGCCGCCATGGAGCAGAATCAGCGCGTAAGAATATGCGATATTGCGGACGAGCTGGGGCTCAGCACCGCCACGGTTTCCAATGTTATCCACGGGAAAACGGCAAAAGTGTCTGCCGAAACGGTAAAGCGGGTACAGGCTCTGCTGGAGGAGCGCAGATACATTCCGAGCATGGCGGGAATTCTGCTGGCGCAGAACTCCTCAAAGATTATCGGGGTGTTTATAAATGATCACGAAAAATACGAAGGGCACACCCTTGACGACGGCTTTGTGTCCTCTGCGCTTAACTGTCTGTCCACGGAAATCGAGGAGCAGGGGCTGTTTATGATGGTGAAAAAGGCAAAGCACCCGGAGGAAGTTCTGCGTTTTGCCTCCATGTGGAATATGGAGGGACTGGTGATGATGGGCTTCTGCGACAGGGACTATATGTATCTGAGAAACCGTATGCACATCCCCTTTGTGGTGTACGACGGGTCGTGCATGGAGCCGGAAAGAATTGTGAGTATTACGCTTGACAATTTCGGCGGAGGCTTTCAGGTGGGCGAGTATTACAGAAAATGCGGGCACAGAAGGGCGCTTTGCATAACAGATAACGAGACCGGAGTCGACAGAGAGCGCATAAAGGGCTTCAAAAAGGGCTTTTGCCCCGACGGCGGCGCAGAGAAAGGCGGCTGCGGCGTAAAGACCATGGTAGTACCCTGGCAAAAAGCGCTGCGGCGGAAGTTCTATATAGAAAAGCTTGACAGTTTCCGCCGCGTTTCAGCAATTTTCGCAGTTTCGGACTTTTACGCCGCAGAGCTTATGTGCTTTTTGCAGGAAAACGGCATCGG
>JBJDYY010000071.1:0-4752 GCA_051867715.1 Candidatus Avispirillum sp. | reverse complement strand
CGGAGGGGCTGCTGACGGGACAGCAGTCCCTTCGAATATTCCTCTCTTCACTTCTGTCAGTTAATAATTAAATCTGAATTCCCGCAGACATTCCAAATCCAGACAAAAAGCGCGCCGAAGCGCGCTTTCCAAAATGTATATTAAGCAGCCTTTCCATGCCAAACCCCATATTTCACCTTATTCATTGGGAGAAATATGAGACCAGTAGGTCTTTATGTAATCAACTCCCGACCAAACTGTCATAACGATCATCAAAGCCATGGTAAAATAAGCGAGTATATGCCATTCGGCAATAGGTAGTACAGCAGGGAAAATCAGACCCACAGCCTTAAAGAGAACAGGTTCCAGAAGCACCGTGCAGATGCAGATGATCTGACATACCGTCTTGATTTTTCCAAGCTTTGAAGCGGCAATAACGCTGCCGTCATGCCCGCATACCACAAGCCGCACCGAGGTCACCGCCAGCTCGCGGAACATAACAAGAGCCGCCGCCCATACGAAAACGGGTCTTATAGCCGTATCCCTGTAAATAATCGAAAGCATGGCGCCGAAAACCATGACCTTGTCCGCAAGGGGATCCATAAACTTGCCGAAATTGGTAATGAGATTGCGCTTTCTGGCGATTTTTCCGTCCAGCATATCCGTAAGGCCGGTAAGTATAAAAATAACGGCAGCAATGGTGCGGCGAAGCCACTCAAGCTCCGGCGGAAAGATCTCCGCGATCATCACTATCATAAAAACCGGCACCATAAACACTCTGAGAAGTGTAAGTCTGTTCGGTAGATTCATTGGGAAAAGTCCTTTCTGCTTTGAATTCTGCAACTTTCTTGAAATATGTCAGGCGCACACCGAAGCGGTGCCGCAATAGCTATATTATCCTGATGGCACCGGCGGCGCGCACTTTCAGCACATGGCATGAGTCCTTACCGAAAACCGCCTCGATGCGCTTTTTGTATTCCGGTATAAAAGATACGGGCACAAAAGCCTGAATCGTCCCGGCAAAGCCGCCCCCGTGAACTCTCCACGCACCGTCACACCCATCAAGAAAACGCTCCGTCAGGCACAGAGCAAGCGACAGAGCCTGCTGGCTTGTACATTTGGGCGCGTAAACATTCTGCAAATAGCAGAAGCTTGACCGCCCCGACTCCAGCACTCCCTTCAGAAAAGCGGAAGTATCGCCGCGCTTCAGAGCCTCCGTCTGACGGGCGACCCGTCTGTTTTCCGCCGTAAAATGGAGAGCCCGCAGCAGGGCGCGATCCCCCTCAACGGAGCGGATTTCGGAAGCCTTTGCAATAATTTCATCCTCGCTGCACTCCCGAAGCACTCGACGCCCCAAGAGCTTTGCCACGGCCTTCATCTCGGCGGGCACCGCGGCGTAATCCTCATTAAGGTCGGCGTGACTTGCGCCCGTGTCCACGATGCACAGCCCATAGCCGTTTCGGCTCAGATCAAAATCAATTTTTTCTATAACGGGAGATGCGGGGTTTTCAAAATCAATGGCGGTAAAGCCGCCCACCGCACAGGCGGTCTGATCCATAAGTCCGCAGGGCTTTCCGAAATAGACATTTTCCGCAAACTGCGCGGCCTTTGCAATTTCCACATTGTCAACGGTCCCGCCGTTATACATATGGTTCAGAATATTGCCTATCATAACTTCAAAGGCGGCGGAGGAGGAAAGTCCCGAGCCCTTGAACACATCGGACACGGTGTAAGCCGCAAAGCCTCCCACCTTAAACCTGCGGTCAATAAAAGCCTTTTCCATTCCCGCAATTATGGCTTCCGATGTAAAATACTTCTTCTCGCAGGGCTCCGCAATGTCCTCAGGCAAAACCGTGTCCGCCTCAAAGCCCTCGCTTTTTACCGTAATAACGCCGTCATCGGTGGGAGACGCCACGGCAATAATATCAAGGTCTACGGCGGCGCACAGCACCCGACCGCAGTTGTGGTCGGTATGATTTCCGGAGATCTCGCTGCGCCCTCCCACGGAAAACAGCATGGCTTCTCTGTTGCCGTAAAGCTCCGAAAACCGCTTTACTGCCTGTCCCAGACGCGCGCGGTATTTTTCAAGAGCGGCTCCGTCGTCGCCGTACAGCTCCCGAAGGTAAGCGTCCGCATGCCCCAGCATTATTTTATCGTAAATTTCACAAGCTTTCATATTAAAAACCTTTCGCGGCATGTTGCCGTGATTACTGTATCAGAAGCTTACCGCCTCGGCACAAACGCATTTTCCCGTGTCCGTGTCAACGGTAAACAGGGCTCCGCACGCGCTGCATTTTCCTGCGGCGTGCTCAAAGAAAACGGGAGTGCGCACAAGGAATTTGTGCAAAGCGTTTTCGCTTTTGACTCCCAGTACTCCCTCCGAGGGGCCTGTCATACCCAAATCGGTAATATACCCCGTGCCTCCGGGAAGCACCGATACATCTGCCGTCTGAACATGAGTGTGAGTGCCGAAAACGGCGCTGACGCGCCCGTCAAGGTATCTGCCCATACACAGCTTTTCGCTGGTTGCCTCCGCGTGTATGTCCAGAAGCGCCGCATCCCAACGCCCCTTTGTCTTCTCCAGTATGCGGTCGGCGACCTTAAAGGGACTGTCAAGAGGCTCCATAAAGGTGGTGCCCAGCAGATTTATCACAAGTATCCGAAAACCCATGCAATCCGCAATGACCCAGCCCTGACCGGGTGCGTCGGAGGGGTAATTGGCAGGTCGGATACATTTGGGATTTTCGTCAAGGTAGTCGAAAATATTTTTGCGCTTAAAGGTGTGGTTTCCGCCGGTAATAACGTCCGCTCCGGCTTCAAACAAAGCCTCGGCGCTTTCCGGCGTTATGCAGTTTGCCTTGGAGGAATTTTCCCCGTTTACGACGGTAAAGACCGCGCCCAGACGGGACTGTATGCTCCTCAGCCTGCCTCCCGAAAGGTATGACACGCCGCCCTCGCCCACTACATCGCCGACGGCAAGTATTTTTATAAGCGGCACCTTAAAACACCTCGTTTCGCTCTCAATCAAAAAGCAAAGGGAGCGAAAACTCCCTTTTAATTCCCCGCGGGGAGACTTATTGATGCTGACGTCTCTTTTTGTTGTATTCCGATGAGGGATTGACTATCTCTCTCCAGTCAAGGTCGCCGCGCTCCAGCGCGCAGACCAGCACCTCCGCCGTGGCAATATTGGTGGCAACGGGAACATTCTGACTGTCGCACATACGCAATAGGTTGTCATGCTCGTCGCTGTTGAGGCGGTTGGGCTGAGACTTGCCGAAATACAGCACCAAGTCTATCTCATTATAGGAGACTCTTGAGCATATCTGCTGAACACCGCCGTGGGTGCCGGGCAGAAGCTTTTCTATTTCAAGACCGGTGGCATCCTCGATATATTTTCCCGTAATGCTGGTGGAGCAGATGTGATGCTTTGACAGTATCCCGCAGTATGCGATACAAAACTGCGTCATCAGCTCCTTTTTGGAGTCATCGGCAATAATAGCTATTTCCATAATTATGACCATTCCTTTCGTTGATTTGTGACGGTTTTGCAAAGCCCCCCGGGCTTTGTAAAATGCCGCCGCCCTTTTTGGCGGCAAGGCACAAATGGGGTTTGAAACAGCTCACGTGCGATGCACGCTCGCTTTACTTTCAAACTCTAACCTCCCATGCATAATCAAAGTGGTTATATGTTATATGTAAAATTTTTTTCTGATCTTTCTGTAATGCTTCATCCCGGAAAACAGGGGCACATTTTCGCCTTCAATGCGCGCGGCAATGTTGGCAAATGCGGCTTCCGACAGCGCGCCGCCTCTCCCGCCGCACTCGTGGGAAAGGGTCAGGTCATAATCGTAGGGAATAACGCCTGCAAGGGGAATACGCGCCGTGTCTATCATATTGAAAATGCCGCTGCGGCGGAACGGGGAACGGCGCAGAACGCCGGTACCGTCAAAATTGTTGATAATAAGGCGCACATCGGAAACACCCGAAACGTTCAGCCGTTCTGCGGTGCTTTCCGCGCTTCTGAGGGATACGGGAGAATGTCCCGCTACCACCAGTGCCTGTGACGAAAGGGATGCTGCGGCAAGAAAACCGCCGCTTACTCCCGCGCCCGTGTCAAGAATAACGCAATCGGCGCCTACTGCTGCAGCCGCGTCGCGCACAGCCTTTGCAATACTGTCCGCGTCTACGGCAAAGCCGCTTTCCGGCAGAATATCCTCGGCTATGCCGTCTTTAAGCTGCGACGGGGACTTGTCTGCCGCACCGTCCGCGCCGCTTTCGGCGCACGTCTCAGAGCCTGAGTCCTTATCTTTATGTACGCCGGGGAGAATTACCGTTCTGCCCCCCGAGGGCGCCGCCAGAAGAAACAGTCCCTCACCCTCGGGCTTTATAACAGCCTCTTCGGGCGAGCATATGCCGCGGGAAATATCCGCGGAGGTATACAGCACGCTGTCCTCGGCTCTGCAAAGCATATCGAGGCAGGCGTTGCCGTAGTCAAGATCTGCAAGCAGCACCTTTTTTCCCCGTGCGCAAAGTGCGCGGGAAATGCCGAGGGCTGCGGTGGATTTTCCTATTCCGCCCTTTGACGAGGCGATTGCAATAAACCGCAGTGACGTGATCAAAGCTTAACCCCTCTCCTGCACTCGGCAAAAACATACACATAAAATTATACACCTAAAGCCGCGCTAAGTCAACACAATAAACAGTTTTAGAATATAATTTTTGTTGAGATGTCAATGATGGGTGACACTTTTCTGAAAAAACAAAAAGGAACAT
>JBJDYY010000070.1:0-4753 GCA_051867715.1 Candidatus Avispirillum sp. | reverse complement strand
TTTTTGCTTTAAGTATTCTTTCTGCTTTTTTAGCTATCTTTTCGGGAGAAATACACCTTGTCTCAACACTATTTACTATGGTTTTGAACCGTTTTGCATTGCAGGTATACAGCTTTGAATTTTCACAGAATTTATCAAGAGCGCTTGTGGAAGCATCAAGCATACCGGTGTCAACCGCGCCAGCGCGGAGTACGGAGACATAAATACCTTTAAGCTGCACCTCCATACGCAGGGAATAGGCGTATTTATCTAAAGCGCTTTTTGTCACGGCGTATATGCCCGTAAACGGCAGAGGGTCGAGGGGGGCAAGCTCGCTTGTGGTAATCACTATTCTGCTTCCGTTTTTCAGCAGAGGTAGAAAGGTTTTGTTTACAAGAAAAGCGCCGAATAGGTTTACTTTGAACGCTTTTTCAAAATCTCCGGTGCCCATTTCAACAAGGGAGTCAAGCATATATATGCCCGCGAAATGAATGATGGCGTAAAGCTCGTCGGTGACTTCTTTTACTTTTTCAAAAGCGCTTTTCACGCTGTCTTCGTCCGTAATGTCGGCTGTTATGGGAATTATATTTTCTTCGGCGATTCCAGGCGCTTTATCAACGGCAAATACTCCGAAGCCTTGCTTTTTCATAAGCTCTGCTGTTTTTCTGCCCATTCCACCCTGCGCGCCCGTTACCAATATGTATTTCATTAAATGCTCCGATTTATATTTTTATACAGTTTGTTTGATTATATCACAAATTTCGCTGAATATAAAGACTGAAATACAGCATTTTATGCCATTTTATATTCTTTCATAAAACCGTGGAATTTCCGGAATATATATGATATACTGAATTCAGAAGTATACGGAGCGTGCGGGTGATGTTCATTCCGAAATACCGTACTGAGTGATGAAGCCTGTTCCCTTTTTGGTTGCGGGCTTTTTTTGAAAAAATTTGAAAAATCGTAAGGATTTTCCTGTTCTCATCCGTATAATAAGTGAGAGGGTCGGACGCGACTCTGTCAGTTTGGAGGAAAACGCATGGATAATGGCGCAAGTAGCTACCGCCGTTTCCTTGACGGTGATACGGGTGCTTTTGACGATATTATGAATGAGCTGTTTTACAGTCTCGTGTTCTTTGCCAACAGCTATGTGCACGATGTACATGCGGCGGAGGATATCGCCATTGACACCTTTTCCGATCTTATAGTACACCGTCATCGGTACAATTTCAAGGTAACGCTGAAAACATATCTGTTTACTTTGGCAAGAAGCCGTTCTATTGATTATATCAGGCATTGCAAGGTAATAAACTTTACGGAGCTGTCGGAGACGGAAAAACTTTCCGACGATGAAAAATCCCTTGAAGAATCGGTGCTGGCTGACGAAAAGCGGCGCGCTGTGAACCGCGCCGTTTCAAAGCTGCCCGCAGATATGAGGACGGCGGTACACCTTGTATATTTTGAGGAAATGACATATGAGGAGGCCGCACGGGTCATGAAAAAAAGCCGCAAGCAGGTGGATAATCTGCTGTATCGGGCAAAGAAGGAGCTTCGCGTACTGCTGGGAGAGGACGGTGAGGCGTAATATGAGAGATTTGAATGAATGCAAAGATGAAATATTCAAAAGGGGCGAGGAAAGGATAAAGGCGCGCCGAAAGAAAGTTCGGCGCGTGCTTATGTGCTGTGTGCCTCTGTGCCTAACCGCTATTGTACTGTGCACCATGCTGCCCGTATTTCTTAACGGCAGAGGAGCGCCTGCGGCAAACGGCAGCGACGCATTTACGGAAAGCGGAGCAGAGAATGAAGTAGGAGCAGACTGTACAGAATTATACGGCGCTTCGCAAAGTGTATTTGAGGGGTTATATACCGAAGCGGAAATCCGGATTGTTGACAAAGACGAGGAATATGTGCAAACAATTACCGACAGAGATGCGATAACGGAAATACTTGAGATAATTGCTTCAGCTTATGTTGACCGTGACCCGGAATCGGATATAACAGACTATCAGTCTGCATACGAGAACGAAGGAATATTTGTTCTGCCGGATGTAATCAATATAAGTTCCGTAACCTTTAAGGCGGAGGACGGTTCAGAGATCACATACCGTATGGTGGGATATACACTAATAAATGAAACTAATCAGCAAGCCGTACTGAGCGACGCGAAGCTTGAGAGGCTGCAAGAAATTCTGAATGAGGAAATAGAGTAACAGTAAACAGGGTTAATGGAGGACTTTATGAAAAAGAAAATATGGATTCCAATAGCTGCGGCAGTTCTGCTTGCGGTGCTGTTTGTGCCGATACCTTCAAAGGCGCACGAGGACGGCGGCACAAGGGAGTACAGGGCACTGACATATAAAATAGTAGACTGGAACAAGAATCAGGACGGGGTAAGCTACGACAGAACCCGTCTGTACCTCTTGCCCCGAAATTTCAAGTCTTTGGATGAACTTTGGGAGGAAGAGGCTATTTGTGCCGAATACAGCTTTTCGGCAAAAATTATTGAAAAGAACGGAAGCACCGTAACGGTAGAGCCGCTGACCGAAAGAGGCAAAAGCATGGTGGGAGAGCGCGTTTCTTTCGATATCAGCTCTCTTGAGGATATAGGAGCAGGTGTAGATAACCGTGTGGAGGTCACATACACCGGAGGAGTAGCCGAATCATACCCGACGCAGATAAAAGCGGTGAGCTGGGAACTGAGCAAAAATATGCGGGACACGGCATATACGGATGAATGGCTTGACATGAACACGGCGGAGAAAACAGACGACGGATATGTTGATGTATTGATACAGTCAATATATTCCGACTGCTTTTTTGCGGGTCCTGTTTACCCCATGCCCTATGAGTACAAGTTTAACGGTGTACTGTCGGATGACTGGTGCGTAGGGGATCAGGTGAGCGTTAGCTATGAAAATGCATATACCGATGGGGATCAGTGGCGGATAGAAGCGGATTTTATATCCGTTGAGCCAAGTGATTTTGTGTTGGAGCCGGATGTGTGCTATAAGCCTGTAATTTATCTGTACCCCGAAAAGGAAACGGAAGTGTCCGTGAAACTCACTTTGGACGGCAGGCTGACCTGTACTTATCCCGAATACGGTGACGGCTGGAAGGTGACCGCACGTCCCGACGGCACACTTGCGGATGAGAGAGGGCAGAGCTACAACTATCTATACTGGGAGGGGAAAACGTCGGCTCAGTACGACCTTTCCCGCGGCTTCTGCGTAAAGGGCGAGGACACAGCGGTATTTTTAGAGGACGCACTTTCAAAGCTGGGTCTTGACCGTCGGGAGGCTAATGAATTCATAGTATATTGGCTGCCGCTGATGCAGGACAACGAATATAATATTATCAGCTTTCAGACCGACGCATATACTGACTCGGCAAAGCTTGATATAACCCCCGCGCCTGACACGCTTATCCGGGTTTTCATGGCGTGGAAGCCTTCCGATAAGTATGTGCAGACAGAGGAGCAGGAGCTCTGTGCGCCTGAGCGCTGCGGCTTTACGGCAGTTGAGTGGGGCGGCACAAAGCTGGGCTGACAGACGCAAAACTGGTCATATAAAATCTTCCTGTTTTGGATATGTTAATATATTCAGTTGTGCTGTATAATCAGCATATCCGAAAACAGGGAGGAAAAATCAATGTCAGAAAACAGATACGAACTTAACAAAAATCTTGCGCAGATGCTTAAGGGCGGCGTAATTATGGATGTTACCACGCCCGAGCAGGCAAAAATCGCTGAAGCGGCGGGCGCCTGCGCGGTTATGGCGCTGGAGAGAATACCCGCGGACATACGCGCCGCAGGCGGAGTTTCCCGAATGAGCGACCCCAAAATGATAAAGGGTATTCAGGAGGCTGTGTCCATTCCCGTAATGGCAAAGTGCCGTATCGGCCACTTTGCGGAAGCGCAGATTTTGCAGGCAATAGAAATTGACTATATAGATGAGTCCGAGGTACTCTCACCCGCCGATGACAAATATCATATCGACAAGACAAAATTCGATGTACCTTTCGTTTGCGGTGCAAAGGACCTGGGCGAGGCTCTGCGCCGTATAAACGAGGGCGCGGCAATGATAAGGACTAAGGGCGAGCCCGGCACCGGAGACGTTGTGCAGGCTGTGAGACACATGAGAATGATGCAGTCCGAGATACGCAGAATCGGTTCTATGTCCGAGGACGAGCTGTTCGATGCGGCAAAGCAGCTTCAGGTGCCTTATGAGCTTGTTCTGTATGTTCACGAGCATAAAAAGCTCCCTGTGGTAAACTTCGCCGCAGGCGGAGTGGCTACCCCTGCCGACGCGGCTCTTATGATGCAGCTTGGCGCAGAGGGCGTTTTCGTAGGATCCGGTATCTTTAAGTCCGGCAATCCCGAAAAGAGAGCGGCCGCTATCGTAAAGGCTGTTACAAACTTCACCGATGCGAAGCTGCTTGCTGAGCTTTCCGAGGATTTGGGCGAGGCTATGGTAGGTATCAACGAGCAGGAAATCGAGCTTCTGATGGCGGAAAGAGGCAAATAATGCAGATAGCCGTTCTTGCTGTGCAGGGCGCATTTATTGAGCATGAGCAGATGCTGTCACGGCTTGGGGTTGAGTCGTTTGAGCTTCGTCAGAAGAGCGATCTTGACAAGCCCTTTGACGGGCTCATAATTCCCGGCGGTGAGAGCACCGTTCAGGGAAAGCTTATCCGAGAGCTTGATATGTTTGACACTCTGAAAAGCCGGATTTCGGGCGGTCTGCCCGTATTCGGCACCTGCGCGGGACTTATC
>JBJDYY010000069.1:0-4790 GCA_051867715.1 Candidatus Avispirillum sp. | reverse complement strand
AACGCTTGAGGTGCCCGACAATGCTTGACCTTGATTTTGAAAAGCAGTTCAGGAGCGCCCATATAAAATATGTATGCGGCACGGACGAGGCGGGACGGGGTCCTCTTGCAGGTCCCGTAGTCGCCGGAGCCTGCATACTGCCCGAAGGACTTGTTATCGAAGGACTTGACGACTCAAAAAAACTGTCTGAGAAAAAGCGGGAGCGTCTTTACGGCGAAATATGCGAAAAGGCGCTTGCATGGAGCGTTGCCATGTCAACTCCCGCGGAAATTGATGAAATCAATATTCTTGAAGCTTCCCTGCTGGCTATGCGCCGCGCCATTGACTCACTTTCAATAAAGCCTGACTTTGTACTGGTTGACGGCAACATTGACAGAGACTTTCAGATACCTGCAAAAGCCGTAATCGGCGGTGACGGTATTTCACAGTCAATCGCCGCAGCCTCAATTCTTGCAAAAGTCACGAGAGACAGACTGTGCGCAGAGCTTGACGAAAAATATCCGCAGTACGGCTTTGCTGCTCATAAGGGCTACCCGACAAAAGCGCATAAACTGGCTGTTTACGAATACGGTCCCTGCCCCGAACACCGCCGCTCTTTTCTGTCGTTTCTTGAAAGAGACCGGGAAAAGCTTCAGGCGGCTCTTGAAGAAAAGCGCACAAAGGCGCAGAAGTGAGTCTCTGAATGGAAGACAAAACAAAACTGTTCGGTAAAATGGGCGAGGACAGCGCCGCCGCTTTTCTTTGCGGCAAAGGCTTTCGCATAATTGAGCGAAACGCAAGAGTGGGGCATCTTGAAATCGACATCGTTGCAGAAAAGGACGGCACGGTAGCGTTTACCGAGGTAAAAACCCGCAGCGAATTTCCCGGCTCTGACAGCCGTTTTTCCCGTCCCTGCTTTGCCGTTACCCGTTCAAAGCAGGAAAAGCTGATTGCTGCGGCGAGAGAATATATGAGGCGCGATTCTTCACTTTCCGGACATCCGTTCAGGATAGATATAGTCGAGGTATATATACAGCCTAAAAGCGATAAATATAAAGTGCTGAAAATAAATCATATGCCGAATTCGGTTCATCCGTAACCGAAACGGCGGGAGGCGCTTTATGAGGCTTTTTGATCTGCACTGCGACACACCCATTGAGCTTTTTCTGAAAAAAGAAAAACTCTGCAGAAACGGTTTGCATATTTCCCTTGAAAAAGCCTGTGAATTTGAGAGATACATTCAGTGCGCCGCAATTTGGAGCGATCCTCGGCTTACGGAAAACGAATGCTTTCGCCGATTTTTTGAAGCGTCGGAGTATTTCAAAGGTGAGCTGTCACGCTGCGGTGTGCCGCTTATAAAAACAAAAAAGGATCTGAATGACAGCACTCGTCGGGGAGCAATTCTTGCAGTCGAGGGTGCGCGGCTTTTGCGCGGGGAGCCTGATGGTATCGCCGCGCTGTATAATGAGGGCGTGCGCATATTGACTCTCGTTTGGAAAGGCGGCGAATGGGCGGGCGGTGCATGGGACACAAATGAGCCGCTTTCGGCACCGGGATCTGAGTGCGTTGAAAGGTGCTTTGACACAGGGATAATCCCCGATGTGTCTCACGGAAGCCCCGAGCTTATCACCTGTGTGCTTGATATAGCCGAAAAGCGGGGAGCTTCTCCCCTTGCAACTCACTCCAACAGCTTTTCCGTATACTCTCACAGGAGAAACCTCAGCGATGAGCTCTTCAGGCGGATATGCCATATAGGCGGGCTGTGCGGCATAAATCTGTGTCCCGACCACCTGTGCGGCGGTGATGCTTCCTGTGACGATATACTTCGGCATATTGAGCGGTACATAAACCTCGGCGGCGAGGAAAACATCGCTCTCGGCTGTGATTTCGACGGCATTTCCGAAGTCCCCGACGGAATTGAAGATATTTCCCGTCTGCCCCGTCTGTATGACGCCAGCGCAAAGCGCTTCGGCGCAAAGGGTGCCGACAGGCTGTTTTTCGAAAACGCTTATAAATATATGTTAAATAATCTTCCGGACTGAGTTCCGAGGAAAGGATATACAAATGAAATACATCAGCACAAGAGACACGGGAGCCTCTCCCGTCGGCGTCAGCTCCGCCGAGGCTATCAAAAAAGGACTTGCTCCGGACAAGGGTCTTTATATGCCCGTCTCTATCCCCAAGGTCGACATTGAATTTATTAAGAGGCTTTGCTCCATGTCCTATGACGAGCGTGCCACCGAGATACTTTCCCTGTTTCTCGACGATTATGACAAAGATTCTCTTGCAAAGGACTGCCGCGAGGCTTACGGAAGCACGCGCTTTGCAGGCGGCGCCGCTCCCCTTAAAGCAGTAGGCGGCAATATGTACTCACTTGAGCTGTGGCATGGACCCACCTGCGCGTTTAAGGATATGGCCTTGCAGATAATGCCCCGCCTTTTGTCCTCCGCTTTGAAAATGACGGGAGAGAGGCGCCGCGCTCATATACTTGTGGCAACCTCCGGCGACACGGGTAAGGCTGCGCTTGAAGGCTACAAGGATGTAGACGGCGTTGACATTACGGTGTTCTATCCCGTTGACGGCGTTTCCGCAATGCAGAAGCGGCAGATGACCACTCAAACCGGAGAGAATGTGAATGTATGCGCCGTGCGCGGCAATTTTGACGACGCTCAGAACGGTGTAAAAGCCATTTTCGCTGACAGCGCCATGGCAGATGAAGCTGAAAAACGCGGCTTCTTCTTCTCCAGCGCAAACTCCATCAACTGGGGCAGACTGGCTCCGCAGATCGTTTATTACTTCTCCGCTTACTGCGATCTTATGAATAAATATGCAATATCCGCAGGAGAACCAATAAACGTATGCGTCCCCACAGGCAACTTCGGCAACATTTTCGCCGCATATATTGCACGCGAAATGGGACTGCCCGTTAAGCGTTTTATATGCGCGTCCAACTCCAACTGCGTGCTCACGGACTTTATACGCACGGGTGTATACGACCGAACCAGAGAGTTTTACAAAACCATGTCCCCCTCTATGGACATACTGATTTCTTCCAATCTTGAACGCCTTCTGTTCCTTACCGGCGGCGCAGAGGTTACAAAAGACTGTATGGAAAAGCTGTCAGCGTGCGGAAAATACACCGCGCCCGACACTGTTATGGCAAAAATCAGAGATAGCTTTGAGGGCTACTGCTGCACTGAAGATGATACTGCAGCCGCTATTCGCCGGACTTTTGAAAAGTACGGCTATCTTGCCGACACCCACACCGCAGTTGCCATCGGAAGCTATGAGAAGTACGCAAGCGACACGGGAGACACCACTCCTACCGTTGTAGTCTCCACAGCAAGTCCCTACAAATTTGCATACGATGTCTGTCGCACTCTTGGCACCGTACCCGATGGTGACGACCCTGCCGTTATCCTTTCCACCCTTGAAAGAATCAGCGGCACAAAAGCGCCTGCTCCGCTGACTGCCACTCTCACAATGCCCGTAAGATTTAAGGATACGGTTGACCCCGCGGATATGGCGAAATACATACTGGAGCACTGAACCGAACTGAACTGTACTTAACCGTATTAGACCGTAAGGAGGAGCATATGTCCCTGTTTTCCATGGCAGACCTTCACTTGTCCCTCGGCTCGGACAAGCCTATGGACATATTCGGCCCGCGGTGGACAAATCACACGGAAAAAATTGAAAAGCGCTGGCGTGCCGTCATTACCGACGCAGACACGGTGGTCGTTCCCGGCGATATTTCATGGGCTATCGATTTGGAAGGCGCTCTGCCCGATCTGAAATTTATAGATTCCCTGCCCGGAAAGAAAATTCTGGGCAAGGGAAACCATGACTACTGGTGGTCAACCGTCACAAAGATAAAAGATCTATTTTCGCAGAACGGAATAACCACTCTTGAGCTTTTATACAACAACGCTTTTGAGTGCGAAGATTATATTATTGCGGGGACCCGCGGCTGGTATGTAGACGACAAGCTTCAGCAAAGCGAAACTGCGGATTACGAAAAGATTGTGGCGCGGGAGAATATCCGCCTGCGGCTGAGCCTTACGGAAGCTCAGAAGCTGAGAGAAGCAAGCGGCAAGGATATTCTGGTGTATTTCCACTTCCCTCCCGTGTTCAAGGATTTCCGCTGCGGCGAGTTTATTGATACAATGAAGGAATTCAATATCAAAAACTGCTATTTCGGGCACATCCACGGAAATTATCTTTTGCCGAAAACTGTCGTCAGCGACGGTATATCCATGACGCTTATATCGGCGGACTATCTGAATTTCGTTCCCATGATAACCATGCCCCTTGACTTTTGAGTCTATATACAATTTATACAAAACTCAACATTGACCCGACGGAAATATTTCCAAATAAATTGTTGACTTTTTTGTAGAATTACTGTATTATATTCTAAGATTATTATGTATTGAATAACTAAGGAGATTAAAAATGAGTTTAACTTCTTCAAAAGAAATCGAAAAAAATCTTTATGAGCTGAAGATTTCGGTAGACGCCGAGACCTTCGGCGCAGCAGTTACCAAGGTTTATAAAAAGCAGGCGAAGAATATAACTATTCCCGGCTTCAGACGCGGTAAGGCTCCCCGCTCCATCATCGAAAAGATGTACGGCAAGGGCGTATTCTACGAGGATGCCATCAATGACCTTATTCCCGACGCATACGCAGAGGCTCTCAAGGAATCCGGCATCGACGCTGTCAGCCGTCCCGAATTTGATATAGAATCCGTTGACGACGCAAACGGCGTTGTTCTTGTAGCAAAGGTTTATGTGAAGCCTGAAGTTAAGAT
>JBJDYY010000068.1:0-4831 GCA_051867715.1 Candidatus Avispirillum sp. | reverse complement strand
TCTTCTCACGCTGTGTCTCCTCTTCGGTGACATCGCGGAGTATGCACACAAGCAGGCGGTATTCCCTGTCGTATACGATAGTCTCGTCAACATACTTTTCGTATTCGGCAAGATATACCCGCTTGTTGTGTATGTTTCTGCCGGTGCTGAGCACGCTCATGAAATCGCCCGGCTCCATCACTCTCACTACCTGATCGCCCATAATATCGGAGGCGTAGCGGATGTTGAGAATCTTCAGGGCGACGCGGTTTATCTGCTGTACCTCAAGCTTTTCGTTGAGCACGATAAGTCCGTTTGGCGTGTTGCGCACGATAGTGTCGGAGAAGCTCTCCGCCTTGTCCTTGAGATAAGGCAGACACATGGATATTTCAGCCTTGCCTTGAAGTATGGCAATGGCCTTTTCACGGCAGGTATCGTAGCCGCAGGAGCCGCAGTTCAGCTCGTCTGAGGGCTTTACCTTACCCATCTGGCGAAGGGTCTCCTTTATCTCCGTTTCGGAGGGTTGCTTCAGCTTATGCTCTATTGCGGTAAAGGTCTTGTGCAAGGTCAGCGCGTCAGGCTGAGGAATGTCAAAATCCTCCCTGCCGGCGAAGTTTGACACCGCGATATAGTCCTTGACGGGAGAACGGTGGAATTTTTCCATTACAGGGCCGCCTATGCAGCTTCCAACGCAGGCTGACATTTCGATGAAACAATGATGCAGCTTGCCCTCTTCGATGTCGCGGAGCGCCGCCATGCAGTTTTCCGTACCGTCGATAGCCATATAGGTGTAATCCGTGTTTTCCTGAGTCATGGTCTTAAGTATGCCGCCTGTTGTGGGGAAGAAGCGGGCGCGGCTCTTTTCGTTTTTGTCCATCTCACGGCGAAGCTCTATATTTTCGGACTTAAGCCAAGCGGTCAGCTCGTCGTAGGTCAGCACCGCGTCAACTATTCCCTCGTAATACTGCGCCTCGTCCTTTTTGGCAACGCAGGGTCCCACAAACACGGTGCGGGCGTTGGGAATACGCTTCTTTATGTCTGTGCAATGCGCCTGCATGGGGGACATTACATCGGCAAGATACTGAAGCTCTGCGGGAAAATACTTCTGTATCAACAGGTTTATTGAGTGACAGCAGGAGGAAATGACGATGTCTCTGGAATCTTCCCTCAGCATACGCTCATATTCGGTTTTGACTACGGAAGCGCCCAGTGCGGTTTCCTCCACATCGTAAAAGCCCAGCTTTTTCAGGGCTTCCCGCATGGATTCTATGCCCACGCCCTCATAATTTGCCACAAAGGAGGGGGCAAGGCTTACCACCACGGGATCGCCGCTCTGAAGCAGTACGCGAACCTTTTCCGTCTCGTCCACGATCTGCTTTGCGTCCTGCGGGCAGACAACAAAGCACTGACCGCACAGGATACATTCGTTTCCGATGATATAAGCCTGATTTCCCGTAAAACGGATAGATTTTACGGGACAGTGGCGGATACATTTATAACAGTTTTTACAGTTTGATTTTTTCAGAGTAAGGCAGTCTACCAATTCAGTCACTTCCCTTTTTCCGAGAGCTTTTTCAGCACTCTGGTCTCAAAAAACGCATTGAAATTCTCAGGGGTTATACCCGTAAAGGTCTCGTCATCCACGGCAACGGTAACTCCCACCCGGTTGCATTTGCCCGTGCAGAAACTGCCTGCCAGCGTTACCTCGCTCTCAAGCTTGTTTTCTTCTATTGCGGCGCGGAAAAGCTCCACAAGGCGCTCCGAGCCTTTAAGATGGCATGACGAGCCGACGCATATCTGTACTATCATCTTGCGTCACAGCTTTGCAAGCACGTTCTGTGCAAAGAAATCGTTTACCGTATTGGGGCTTACGGAGTAAAACTCTCCGTCCACCGTAACGCAGACGCCCTTCTGACATTCGCCCATGCAGAATGTGCCCGCAAGCTCCACGCGGTCTCCCACATTCTTTTCGCGGATAAGTTCCTGAAGCTGCTCCACGACCTGACGGGAGCCCTTGATGTGACAGGATGAGCCGATGCAAACCGTGATTTTCATTTGTTTTTCTCCTTTTTGTCTGTTTTTTGTCTGTTCTTTATTCGTTTATTGAATGTCAAACCATGAATGCAGGAATTCACGCTCCGCTTCTTTACCGGAAAGAGTGCGGACAGCAGCCACAAGGGGCATCCACTTTTTGACATAATTCATTTCGGTATTGCTTTTTTCACAGAACATTTTAATATAATTTTCCGCTCCGTCTATATCTCCCGACAGCCAGAACAAAAGGTAGGTGCGGGCGGCGTCTGCGGAGGCGTTGCCCTGAGTGGCGTGCGACCAGTCGATTATGTATGGCTCGCCGCCCTCGGATATTATAATGTTTTCGGGGCAGAAATCGCCGTGGCACACCTTGCCGTGCTTGGGCATATCATCAAGCATGGCGTGCAGGCTGAAGCGCAGGGTTGCCGTAAGGTCTGTGCCGCATATTCTGCGGTTCATTTTATCCCGAAGTTTCGGCATTTCGGGACAAGTCTTTGCGTGCATTGCAAGCTGCAGGTCTACAAAAAGCTGCATATACCCGTCGCGCTTTTCGGGACTGCGGCGCATCAGTTCTTCAAGAGATGTACCTTTTATGTATTCGGAGACAAGCGCCCATTTGCCGTCGAATTTCGTGACTTCAAGCACTTTCGGCACCCGGAGTCCCGCCTCTAATGCAAGCGCCTGGTTGTGCGCTTCGTTCAGCACCTCGGCGCAGGTATACCCGCTGCCGAATACTTTTACGCATCTGTCTCCGTCGCGGTACACCGTTTTATCGTTTCTTACTGCGATAATTCTGTCAAAGTTCATCTGTCTTTTCCCTTTCTACGGAGTCGGTCAGCGGCTTATCTGCAATTTCAGATGTGCAAGGGACAGCGCAAGGTTTTCGTACTGGATGATTACATCCGCCGGCTTATAAAGCTGGCAGGGGGCAAAGCACCATATGGCTTTTATCCCGCTGTCGCACAGCAGATTGCAGACCTCCTGCGCCGCGTCGGCGGGCACCGCGATTATTCCCAGCTTTATGCCGTTCTCACGGCAGAAGCCGTCAAATCGGCTCATAGGCAAAATCAGCTTGCCTGCGGGAGTATGCTCCTCTCTCATCACTTTTTTATCAAAGGCCGCGGTTATATCCATGCCGTAATCAGAAAAGCCGCCGTAATCAAGCAGGGCTCTGCCCAACTTTCCGGCGCCTATTATGACCGCGCCGCCGTTCTTTTTATCGAGAAAGCTCTCAAGGCTTGCTTTCAAGCTTTCGGTGGTATATCCGATTTTCGGCTTGCCGGATCCGCACAGTGCGCCCAGATCCTTTCTCACCTGCACCTCTCCCAGACCCAGTTCTCTCGCCACCGTTGTCGCCGAAACCGTGTCGGTATCCTCGGGCAGGCTGTTCAGAAATTTCAGGTACATGGGGATGCGGCCGAGAGTGGCGCGGGAAATGTCGTTTTCCTTCATTGCAGCACCTCCGTGGGTATTACAAATTTATACGACCTTATTCTATCAGAACACTGAGAAAAAGTGAATTGCCGCTTTCTCATATCGGTATTGCATTTATCGATATATCTGTTAATAATTGCTTTTTACAGATGAAATCGGCGGGCAAAGTGCTTTTTCAGCCGATGACCTCTCTTTTTGCGGCTATAAGGCGGCTTATAAACAGATTGTCAAGCTCTGTAAGAGCGTAGTCCTTTCTGTGAATCAGCACATCTTTGTAAATGCGAGCTCTGTCGGCGCAGTCTATCTGCACAAGTCCGAAGCGTTCAAGTGTGGCTTTGGGCACGGGAGACATCCACATATAGGTATCCGTATTACCGGAAAGCAGTTCAAACTGGCTTTCGCGGTCAAAAACGAATATGCGTCTTTCGCAGTCGTCGCCCAGTTCTTCTTTTCTGACCTCGGCGGCGGGAAGCGAGGGTACATACGGATCGCCGTGGGCTATTTCCATATGTCCTTTAAGGTCGGCATGAGACACTTTATCAAGAGACGCCAGCGGGCTTTCGGCGCTTGTTACGAGCATATAGCGAAACTCTGCCACAAGCTCATATTCCAGTCCTTTATCTTCAAGCATTTCTTTATAATAGCGGTCGAAATGCTCCGCGTAGCGGATAATGCCCAGCTTATAGTCGTCGCTCAGCACATTTTTTACGGTGCGCATTGAATTGGTCTCTTTATAAAACAGCTCAACGCGCATATCTTTATCAATAAGCTTTGTAAAATCGGTAAATGCTTCGATTATATAGTCGGCTCTGGGGACGGAAACGGTAAAGCGCTTTTTGCTGACTGCACCCTCGCTGAACATTTTTTCAAGGCTTTCCACCTGTTCAAGCACGCTTTCTGCCTGACGGATAAACACTTCCCCGTCGGGTGTGAGAAACATTCCCTTTGCGCTGCGCTCGAAAATAGTTATGCCAAGTCCGTTTTCAAGCTCCTTTACGGCGCGGCTCAGTGCAGACTGCCCCACATACAGCGTCTCCGCCGCTTTATTTATGGAGTTTGTCCTTGCTATTTCCACGGCATATTTCATGTGTAACAGATTCATATGTCCCCGCGCTCCTTTGTCGCCGCCCTGCTCCGCCCGCTGCTCGCTTACATCGGAATTTGTGTCGTATCGGGACGGTTTTTGACGGTATTTTTCCTATTTAGTATATCACACATCCCCCCGATTGTCCACATGCTGTTAAAAATTCCGCAATATAAAATAGATATATAATATGCGAGACGCTGCCCCGAAAAAGAATATGGGGCGCTGCCGGGGCTCCACCCCGGACCCCGCTCAGAACCTTTTTTGAGAAAAAGGTTCTGAGAACTCCAAAAAACTTTT
>JBJDYY010000067.1:0-4853 GCA_051867715.1 Candidatus Avispirillum sp. | reverse complement strand
CCGTAGGGCATGCACCCGCAAGGGGTATGCCGCATCCGTAAGGCTCCTTCGTCTTGGGCGGCTGCGCTAACGACCCTGTCGTGCTGTCCGCGAAGCGGCAGACCGCATCCCTTTGTAGGGGCGGACGACTCTGTCCGCTACGGCTCCAGCAGCCTTACAGCCCCTGTAGGCCATAAAACGGCAGACAGTACGGGCGAAAATGTCTGTATGCAGCCGACAGCTTCTGCGCGATGGAATGATATATCGCTGACACGATGTCATATACGGCTAATACTGAATGATATATTTGCTTTGCAAATACGATATCATATCCGTCCCTATCATACGCAAAGCGTATATCATCTGCGAAGCAGATATTACACTGTCAAGCATATCACCCGTTCCGATAGGAACGGATATCATTGAAAAAAGCACTTGCCGAAGCAAGTGCTTTTTTCATGGTGGAGGCGAGACAGTCAAAACCGGACACCCCATCGTGTGATATGGAGACAAGTTTGCACTTGCTTTCCCGATATTTGGCTGCCCGGCCTTCCGGGCTGGTGGAGACGGTGGGAGTCAAACCTCGACACTTTTTCAAATCATATCACAGAATATCCATTATTCCAAATAAGTGATAAGTGATGCCGCTGCGCTGTGATAGGTGATACGATGCGTTCCGCACACGCGCCGAAGGCGTGCATCACAGGCGAAGCCTGCATCACGCACGCAGTGCGCATCACGTTCCGCAAGGAACGCATCACGCAAAAAAGTCTCTTTTGTCCGGTAGACAAAAGAGACTATTTTGTTGGTGGAGACGAGGGGGCTCGAACCCATGACCTCTCGGATGTGAACCGAACGCTCTGACCAACTGAGCTACGCCTCCGTGCCTTACATTATAGCACTGTCAAGGTGCGGTTTCAAGACTTTTTTCAAAAAAATCCAAGTCTTAAATGTAAATACGGTGTGAAAGAGATAACAGCCGCTGTGCGTTATCTGCGATGTTTTGTCGGCTGTGACTTCATTGTTCCTCACATTCCTCACATTCTCCACAATCGCCGTCCCCGCCGCTTATATCCGTATATCGGTGATAGGAATAATCGGAAGCGGCGCTTCTTTGCTTCATGGCGTTATATACCATATCACGAAGCTGTTTCTGCTTTTGACGCACGCTTAAGCCCTCGTCGGCAAAAAAAGGGCCGTCCACATAAACGGTTGAGCGCACAAGGGGAAGAAAAGCGCGCTTTTTATAAGTCGCCGTAAAGGCAAACACGGGTTTTCCCGTCTCGGCGGGATAGCTAAAGGATGTATCGGGAAAGGGTCTGATGCCCGTATACAGAGGCCATATATGCGCCTCGGGATATATGACTATGCAGTTCCCTTTTTCGGCAAGTCCGTTAACAGTTTTCCGAAACTGTCTGAGCCCGTGGAGGGAATCGGGCACGGGAAGTCCGCCCAGCGCTTTGACAAGTCCGCGGATAAAAGGCAGCGCCACGGCGTCGGAGCTTGTGACGATATACGGTTTGCGGGGGAAAGCCGTTTCGGTGGGGCAAAAGGCGTCCCCTGCCCCGCGGGTATGGTTGCCGTACAGAAAGCAGCCGCTGTTAAGGTAGGGTTTCAGCGCCTGTCTGTTTATGATTTTTTCTCCGTAGCATATTTTCTGCAAAAGGAAGACCAAGGGGACTGCCACGGCGTGATACAGCATAAAATCCGCTGCCCTCTCCGCCGGAGACTGCGGCAAATAGCCATAGTCCTCGGGCAGAGGCTTTTTCTTTATACTGTGGGAGGCGAAATCGTCATTCAGCGGATCCCTGTAATATATGCTCCTCCTCATAACAGGACATTGTCTCCTTCATCATATCTTCCATAAGCATCATACAGCGCTCCTGAGAAAAAGAGGTGCGCAGGGGGGCGTATGCCTTTGAGCACTCTTCTTTTTCTTCGGGGTGCTCATACCAATAATCTATTTTTGCCGCAAGATCTGAAAAATCGTTCTGCTCAAACAGATTCCGCTCGCCCAGAGAGAAAAATCTGGTGGCGCTTCGCTTAGAATTGCAGATTACGGGCACAAGTCCGCAGCATATGGCTTCCATACAGGCGATGGCTTCTATCTCCACCACGGCTGTATGAACATACAGATCGGCGCTTTGCATTATGCGTACAAGCTCTTCCCTTTTGAAAAACTTAAACTCGCAGTCGATTCCGCGCTCCTCGGCAAGGGACACAAGCTTCTTTTTATCGGGTCCGTCCCCTGCAAAAATAATGTGAAGTCTGTCCTTATATTTGGACTCCGCGGCGGCGTTTATAAGCTGATACTGCGCTTTTTCCTTTGAATACCTGCCGCAGCAAAGAATAGTAAAGCGTTCGTTTTTCCCATGCGCTTCGCCTATTCTGAAAATATCGTTTACGCCGTTTGATATAACATAGGCGTTTGTGGGCGCGCAGGCGTCCTCAAACACCTCACGAATAAACTCCGTGGGATAGTGAACCGCGTCGCAGTGTGAATACACAAATCTGTAAAACAGCTTATATATAAGCCTGTTCACAAGGGGCATATCCATCATTCCCAGATGTGCCGTAATATTTTCCGCCTGGCAGTGAAAGCTGGCGGTAACCGGCTTTGAATACTTTTTCGCATAGCGCAGGGCGCATATTGACATGGGAAACGGCAGCAGCAGATGAACAAGGTCTGCGTCCCTTACGGCAGGCTCTATGACCGACGCCACGGGTTTTGCGGGGCTGACTCCGTTGCGCTTCAGTATACCGTTGAGAAAAGGTCCCAGATTTACGGGAGGCACGCTGACAAAGCCCTCTCCCCTGTCGGCATCGGGCGAGACCACCGTGACCTCGTGACCACGCTTTTTCAGATACCCGATAAGGTTGAGCGCCGCAAGAGTGGTGCCGTTGTTGGCGTCACCCAGCACATCGCATATTACCGTAATTTTCATTTAATTTTTTCCGCCTTTCCCGCGGGCGTTGATACCCGCGTTTACAGGGAGAGCTGTTTTCAGTCATAACTATATTATACCGATTTTGGCGTCTTTATCAACCGTTTTTTTACAAAGAGAGACGGCAGACGCAAAAGAGTGCGGCGCTGACTGCCTTCATTTTGTATCATTTCTCCCTGTAATCGGTCTCGAAATAATCGTCTCTCTTCTGATTTTTGGATATTTTTACGGCAGTTATAACCGTGCAGATGTTCAGCACGCCCTCAAAGAACAAATCAATACCCATAATGACCGTAAGCGCTTTGCCGCCGTAGGGGACAAACACAAGAACGGCGCCGAAAACCATACACAGCACGGCCGGTATCAGTATAGCCCACCAGCGGCTTATGCCGAAATGCTTGGCGTCAAAGGCTATCTGAAGTTTGAACAGACCGTCGCCCAGCACAAAAATACCTATGGCGACACCCACGAAATTCATAAAACCCGCAGGGCGCATAAGCAGTATTGTACCCAGCACCATAAGCAGTATTCCCGACACAAGGTCGTACTGAAAGGCGAGTCTGTATAAATCTCTTGAGAAGAAGCCCGTAAGCTTTACAACGCCGAAAACAATCATAAGTATGCCGCAGAATATTCCTATAAAGGTCATGGAAAACGCAGGCTTCAAAATCATCAGAAGTCCGAGAACACACAGCACGGCGGATACTGCAATATAGCCGATTTTAGCAGCTCTCATGGGGGTTTGTGAACGCATAACAGTCCTCCTTAATTATTACGGACATTTATTACGGTTATATTATACCGCCGAAAAAGGAAAAAGAAACGGGCAGCGTTTGTGCGTTGCCGCATAACCGTACATTTATCCGCAAACTGACTGTTTTTCGGACATACGGAGGCTTTTGTACGAAAAAACAGAGGGGTGAACCCCTCTGTTTAATAATTTATGGCACTTTTATATAACATACGAGCCCACAAGATACCGTTTCAAGAGGTTTACATCCGTGCCGTTGACTTTACCGTCGCCGTTTATGTCCATAGCGATATTTACATCGTATGTACCGGCCAGCGCCCTCTTCATATAGTTGATATCTATTCCGTTTACCTTGCCGTCGCTGTTGGCGTCGCCGATTATGAGAGTATTATCGGTATAGATAACCGATATTCTGAATTCTTCGTCAAGCTTTACCGTATACGTATCGGCTGCCTCTCCCGGTTTTCCGAGGACTGTCGCTTTCAAGCACCAGCAACCGTTTTCATAATAAAGCTCCGTAGGCATAATATTCGTATATGCTTCGTCCGTACCGTAGTCATAGAAACGGTACATTCCGGTCTCCGCGTCATAGTTTTCGGAAAGGGTCATATCCACATCGTCAACTGCAAAAATAAGAGATACGGCTCCCTGTATTGCCTCGCCGTCTATCTCAAGATAATCGCCCTTATCGGTAATCGCGGAGTTTTCTATCAGATCCATTGCCATGGACATTACGGCAACCTTTATAAGACCGTCTATGTTATCTGCTGTTATTCTTCCGTAAAACTGAGTTACGGGAACAGACCATACGGGATATATATCTTCAAAAATAAGTCTCGCCGTCAGCCAGTCGCCTTCCGTCAGATAATTGCTCGTAACAACGCTTCTTCCTTCAGCATCATCGGGCAGACCGGAGACATTTATTCCGATGCTGAACCTTCCGTCGCCCATGAGGTTGAGCACGCCGTCAAAGATACCGACGTCCGTGATTATAACTCCGCCCGCAGACTGCCCTTCGTCAGTTTCTTCGCCGTACCAAAACATCATATCCAGGACTTTCAATTGTGTTACTGCCCCGTTTGAGCCGGTGGCGGTGATTACAAGCGATCTGTCATCGCCCTCTTCGATAGATATATCATCCCAGAGGTTATCCGTTACATTGACCTCACATGCAACGC
>JBJDYY010000066.1:0-4929 GCA_051867715.1 Candidatus Avispirillum sp. | reverse complement strand
TTGACTTTCTGCCGTGGCACGGCGTATGCCGTGACGGAGGGATTGTCTCACTGTGTTCTACAAAACAACCCCTCAGTCGCCTTCGGCGCCAGCTCCCCTTACACAGGGGAGCCTCCGCTGCGGCGGGATTGCTCATCGGCAAAAGCCTCTTTTGAACCACCTGCTTAGCAGGTGGTTTTCGGGATACCAATAACTGCCCACTCTTTTTCATTAAAAGAATGAGCGGGTATCCCGTTTGAGATACCCGCCGTAAAAGCGTGGGGGATTATTCAAGTGCATCGAGTCTTGCCTTGCAAGCTTTGTACCGCTTTTCACGTGTAAGAATATTGTCATCGTCGCCGATGACAGAATTATAGCAATTAAGAGGATATTCCTTTATGTTTGCGAGCACTTCGGAATATGTTTTTTCATCGATCTCCCCGCTGTTCAGCTTTTCCTTAATTTCCGCATGATACTCGATTCCGAGTTCTGTAAGTTCTTCGACAGAATTAAGCGCATCCTCGATCCTTCCGAGAGCGAGAAAGTCTCCGATCAGTCGGAAATATATCAATGACAAAATGGTTTTGGGATGATTTATGCAATCGGAAAGATCATCATAACCCTTATACGGCCAGTATTTTCCGAATAACCTGTCATATTCGTAGGCTGACTTCATCGCATCGCGCCAAGCTTCGATCGCTTCTTCTTTTCGAACCTGACCGAAAACGGATATCTTTTGTGCCCGTGTGCACATTGACCAGGCACATTCCTGATAATTCCTTATTGCATTGATTTGTGCAAGCTTTTCCGCACTTTCAAAGTCATGTTTTTCTTCTGCAATATATAAGAGGGCGTTTGATTTCAGCGTTGTTAATATCGGGAGTTCCATGGCAACACTTTCCGCTTTATCATATTCGCCTTTGATGCAGTAGTAACTCATTATGATCTCCCGGGCATAGTTAAGACGCGTCGGGTTGCGGTCTTGATTCTTCACGGCATTTGCCATTTTGAATCCCTTGTCCCACAGCTTTTCAAACTCATCGTCAGGTATTTCGAAAGCCTTTTGTTTTCTTCCGCGAAGAAGATAACAGTACAGAAACTCTGCGCAGGTGAGTTTGTAATCATAATTGAGCGGATACTTTTTTAAGAATTCCTCAATAGCTCTGAAAGTTTTATAATTGCGATTCCGGTGACCGCTTTGCCAGGGCTCTGCGTTTATTCTATCCACCTCTTTTTTAAGCGCCTCAATATCTTCCTTCTCATTCGTCCCTGCACCGAGCAAGCAGTCTGTTGTTACACCGAGCACGGCTGCAAGAGGCAGAAGCATTGAAACATCGGGAAAATATGCGTCGCATTCCCATTTGGAAACGGATTGAGCGGAGACTCCCAGCGATTCGGCGAGATCGCACTGTGAAATATCGGCTTCGTTTCTCAGCATTTTCAGTCTCTGTCCGAAACTAAGCATTAAAATCATTCCTTTCGTATTTTGATTTGAAAAATACGCGGCCTCGTTTTTTCACACTTATTCTACCGGGCAAATCAGTAAATGTAAACATAGCATTTGGCGAGAGGAAGAATATATCCATTCTGACTGAAACAGAAACCGCCCGCGGTCGGAAAGGGCTAAATGATATACACTTTCATGAACAAAATGTCAATGAAATCAGCGGCTTGAACAAGAAATTATATTTGAATTGAAAATGGAAAATGGAAAATTGAAAATTATGAGTTATGTACTGTTTTGGGATACGGCAAGAATGTCTGAAGCTTATCGGTTGTTTGCTGTTGCCAAGCTTACAATCTTTTTCATGTATTTCTTTCAATTTGATTAGAAATGATTGATTCTTTACCGGATTTCAGATACTTAACCAATTCAATAATATCAACGGAGAATTCCATAGAGAGGTCTCTAAATCTGGATTCGGATTTCATACACGCCTCACTTTTTTGAAATTATATCACAAATTAGGTTTATTTGCAAATAAGTGATAAGTGATGCCGTTGCGCTGTGATAAGTGATGCGATGCGTTCCGCGCACGCGCCGAAGGCGTGCATCACAGGCGAAGCCGCATCACGCACGCAGTGCGCATCACATTCCGCAAGGAACGCATCACTCAAAAAAGTCTCTTTTGTCCGAGAGACAAAAGAGACTTTTTTGTTGGGGTGAGTGATGGGGGTCGAACCCACGGCCTTCAGGGCCACAACCTGACGCTCTAACCAACTGAGCTACACCCACCGTATGGCGTGCCTTGGGGGATTCGAACCCTCGGCCTACTGCTTAGAAGGCAGTTGCTCTATCCGGCTGAGCTAAAGGCACATACGGTGAAATTAAATTAAATAAATCCCTTTCGGGATTTATTGCGGAACGCTTTGCGCTCCTGTGGAGCGGGTGATGGGAATCGAACCCACGTAGCCAGCTTGGAAGGCTGGAACTCTACCATTGAGTTACACCCGCATGTTTCGTCAGCTTTAATATGTTATCATAGGACAGGGAAAATGTCAATACTTTTTTGAAATTTTTCCTGTCATATAAAGTCGGACAAGTTGGCAACGGTGCTTATACGGTGAGGAGCGCAGAGAAAGGCTTTCGGTAGGCGGGGTGTGAGGCGGGAAAAAGCGGGAAGTGTGTGAAACGGATAAGGGTACAGGGAGCGGAGCGGGGGGATATTATTTACAGAAAATTTATTGTATTTTCCGCTTTTCCGTTGTATCATATAGTCGTATATTTATATAGTGTTCTGTTTTGCGGGTATCTGCCGGAGTTCGTGCGGATTTGCAAGACGCTTGCAGGAGTACAAAGAGGGGGTGCGAGGGTGTTCGGCTATGTGCGGCCTTATGTTCCCGACATGAGAGTTAGGGAAAACGAAATGTACCGCGCCATGTACTGCGGGCTTTGCCGCTCTATGGGCAAATGCACAGGATGCGCGTCGCGCCTTACCTTAAGCTATGATTTTGTTTTTCTCGCGGCGGTGCGGACTGCGCTTGAGGGTTGTCCCGTAAAGCTCACCCTGCGGCGCTGCGGTGTTCATCCCCTGAAAAAACGCCCGTCCGTGGAACGCAATTTGGCACTGTCGTACAGCGCCGCCTGCGCTGCGGTATTGAACCGGGCAAAGCTTTTGGACGATATATATGACAGCCGCGGTATTAAAAAGCTGTCGCGGCGGCTGCTCATGCCGGAGGCAAATCACGCAGAAAAGCTTGCGCTGCGCTTCGGTGTCTGCCGCGACGGGATATATGAGTCTCTGTCTGCTCTGTCGGAATTGGAAAAACAGGGCTGTCCCTCGGCTGACACGGTGGCGGAGGTTTTCGGAGAGCTTTTGGGGAATGTGTTTTCCTACGGTCTTGAGGGCGCGTCGGCGCGCATTGCAAAGACTGTGGGCAGGGGAGTGGGAAAATTCATTTACATTGCCGACGCCATTGAGGACAGAGAAAAGGATTTAGAGAGCGGAAATTACAATCCCTTTAATCTGTCTCCCGCGTCCGATGAGGCTCTCAGCTCCGCCGTTCGGCTGGAGCTTGGCAGTGCAGCGTCTGCCGCGGAGCTTATTGATTTTTCCGCCTGCCCCGAAATCGGCGAGATAATCAGAAATATTCTGTATGAGGGCATGCCGAAGCGTGCCGACGATATTATAGACAAATGCAGAAATAAAAAGAAAGGCTTGAAAAATGACCGATCCTTATAAGGTACTGGGCATTTCTCCCAACGCTACCGACGACGAGGTAAAAAAGGCATACAGAGAGCTTGCGAGAAAATACCATCCGGACAATTACAGAGACTCCGACCTTGCCGACCTTGCCGGAGAAAAAATGAAAGAGATAAACGAGGCGTACGAGACTATTCAGGCTCAGCGCAGCGGCAAGAAGCGTGGAAAGACAAATTTCGGCGGCGGCACAAGCACCGACCCGAGGTTTGCCGACATTCGCAGTCTCATAAATCAGCGCAGGTATTCCGAGGCGGAAATGAGGCTGGATTCCATGTCCAACGCTGACAGGGGCGCCGAGTGGAACTTTCTAAAGGCGTGTGTGCTGGCGCAGAGAGGGAATTTCTTTGACGCGCAGAAGTATATCGAGACCGCCTGCTATCTTGATCCGGACAACGGTGAGTATCAGAATATGCGCGCTCAGATGAACGCCAGAGCCGGCGGCTACGGCAGCGGCTACAACACGGCGTACAACACCACAAATTCCAATTCCGACTGTGACATATGTACTGTGTGTCAGACGCTTTGGTGCATGGACTGCTGCTGCGAATGTATGGGCGGCGACTTGATACGCTGCTGCTGAGGAGGCGCGTATAAAATGACGAACGGAAAGAGAAATTCCGGCACAAAGAGCGCCCTGCGGCTTTGCGTCGCGGCGATGATATGTGCGCTAAGCTTTGCGCTTATGTATATCGGGACGCTGACCGGTGTGGGAGACCTGTGCGCCGCCGTGCTCGGGGCGCTGGGCACGGCGTTTGCCGTCATAGAGCTTGGCGGTGCATGGCCGTGGATTATTGCGGCTGCTTGCTCCGTGCTGTGTCTGCTTCTTTTGCCGGACAAGTTTGCGGCGCTGGAATATATAATGCTTGGCGGTGTATACCCCATAATCAAGTCTTATGCGGAGAGACTGCCGAAGATAGCGGCGTGGGCGGTGAAATTTGCATATTTCAACCTGATGCTTACAGGATGTTTGGCAATTGCAAAATTTGTTCTGCTTATAGACGAAAGCTGGGTTGGCTTCAACGTACTGGTATATGCTTTGTCAAATGCTGCTTTTCTTATAGTTGATATATCTCTGACAGTACTAATATCCGCATACATAACCCGCCTGCGCCACAGGCTGAAGCTAAAATTTTAGACAAGCGCATAATATTAGAGTATTGCAATTGTTTTTTGATATGTTTGGGGCTCTGCCCCAAACCCCGAGGCATATACGGGGCGCCGCCCCGTACCCTGCCAAGAACCTTTT
>JBJDYY010000065.1:0-4932 GCA_051867715.1 Candidatus Avispirillum sp. | reverse complement strand
ATAAACGGTAAGTGTCGGGTCACTGTCCCCGTCGGCAGGCTGCCACCATGTGATCATACTGTCATCAATTGCGTAAAGTCCGTCCCTGCCCGGCGCCATGGAGCTTTCCGTGCAATCTCTGTGCTGAGTAAGCGGAACAAGACCCGCGTTGTTTCCCCGCTCCGGCTCGCTGAGCACGCCCGGCGCAAAAGAAGGAGTTTCACTGACTGTGACAGGGGCAATATTGCCCTTTTCGTCAAAGCCTATGGGATCGTATCCTATGCGCCGCTCAAACTTTCCGCCGTAGCACATACAGCAGGTGTAAAACACCCACAAAGTATCCCTCGGACCCTTTACAACGCTTCCGTGTCCCGTACCTCTCACAAGTCCGTCCCGCTTTATAAGAAAGGGGCTTGTCTCCATATATGTCCAGGGACCCAGAGGTGATTTTGATGTATATGCACCCATGGCATATGTTATCCATTCGGTGCCGGGCGCGCTGTATATAAGATAGTAGGTATCTCCTCTTTTATACATCCAGGAGCCCTCAGTCCAGCTGTATGAGCCGTCCTCGTTCCAGTCGCCCATACGCTCCCATACATGGTCAACCGTATTATAGGAAAACATTACGGCAAGATCGTCAAGAAGGCTTACGGGATCCTCCGCGTCAAGCTCCGCGCCCTTTATGGCGCCGCCGCATCCGCAGTACAGATACAGTCTGCCGTCATCGTCGGAAAACAGCATGGGGTCGTCCACATATACCTCGCTGCCGTCAGGGGATCTGAGGCAGCCGAGAGACTTAAAGGGTCCCAGCGGACTGTCGGAAACATACAGTTCTGAGGAGCAGGCAAGCAGATAAAACCTGCCGCGGTGCTTTACAACGGTAGGGGCGTATCCGCAGTCGTACGGCTCCATATGTACATGGTTCCAATGAATAAAGTCCTCCGTCCAGTATACCATACCGCAGGAGGGGTACAGATACCACTTGCCGTCCTCGTATATAACGGTAGGGTCGGCAGTCTCGCGGTAGTCGGCTCTGTGAGGATAGTTTTCCTTCAAAAGATAGTTGCGCCCCAGAGGATAATCAGGCAGAGGCGTAGGGTTACAGTAGGTTTTGGTAATATCCATTTCGTTCTCCTGCTTAGAAACGTTTAGGCGTTTTCCTCAGGCGACCACCAGCCGAATACGGAGATATTCATAACTCCGGGCTTAATGCCCTTAGGCCAGCCGAGTATAGTAAGTTTTATGCGGTTGCCCCGTACCGCCTCAAAGGTGCGGTAATCCACAACAAGGTCTTCCTCGCTTTCACTGCGGTCGACAACGGTCACCCAGTGGCAGTCATCTTTGAAGGTGTCGCAAATCTCAAGCTTATATTTGATAGGTCCGGGCAGATTGCCGTGCTGAAGGCTGAGATCCACGTCGCGCCACAGAATACGCATGGCACAGCAGTTCATGCCGTAGGGTGCAATGGGAATTTCAAGGGTAGGTGTCTCGTCACCGTCGGCAGGCTGCCACCATGACATAAGATTTTCGTCGGTAGCATATATGGCATCGCGTCCGGGAGCGCAGCTTGAAGCCACTGCACGGCGGCGTCCCGTTACGCATACAAGTCCCGTATCACTTTCGTGAACAGGATCGGCAACGGTACCGGGTGCCCAACGGGGATTCTCGGATACTTCGGGGCAGACAAGGTCGCCGTCCTCGTTAATATATATGGGGTCGAAGCCAATACGGCGTTCAAGATGACTGAGATAACAAATAGTGGTAGTATAAAACGCCCAGATGGAATCGTTAGGACCGTTGACTATACAGCCGTGTCCTGGCCCGCGCACAAGTCCCGTGTTCTTGAAGGTAAAAGGACTGGTTTTCATGTACTCAAAGGGACCCATGGGTGAGGTTCCCTTGTAAGCGCCCATAGCGTATGTGGAATATTCGGTTCCCGGAGCGGCATATGTCAGGTAGTAGATACCGTTTCTCTTATACATCCACGGTCCCTCCATAGCGCACATTCTGCCGTCCTCGTTGTACTCGCCGGTGCGCTCCCATATATGGTCGGGATTAAAGCGGAACAGAACCTCGGGAACAGCTAAAAGTCTTGTGGGATCGTCGCTGTCAAGCTCAACGCCCAGCATCAGCGGCTCGCCCGTGCTGTAATACAGGAACAGTCTCTCATCATCGTCGGAGAACAGCATGGGATCATAGCTGCGGGGCAGCTTTGTGCCGTCGGGCAGCTTGAAGCAGCCGATTGACTTGAAAGGTCCTTTGGGATTTTCGGACATAAACACATCTGAAAGACTGCCGCACATATAGTATTTACCCTTGTGCTTTACAATGGTAGGCGCGTAGCCCAAATCGTAAGGCTCCATACGCTCATGCTTCCAGTTAATGAAATCCTCTGTCCAGTAAACCATTCCGCAGGAGGGATACAGATACCATATGCCGTCTTCGTACAAAACGGACGGGTCAGCGGTCTCACGCCAGTTATACTCGTTGTCAAGTCCTTCCCTGCCCAAAGGATAATCGGGAAGAGATATGGGGTTAATATAGGTTTTTTCGTATTTGTTCATATTCACACCTCAAAGCATAGAAATACAAAATAATATTACCACAAAATCGGTTATATGTAAATAGAAATAAGGTATTTTAATATTGAAAAAGCCCGCCGCTTTAGACAGTACGCATAAAACAGCAAATCCTCCGTATGACATTACAATCATACGGAGGATTATTATGAGCTTACTTCAAATTGCCTACGGCACAAGTCGGTACAGACGCCTTACCGGGGTACCGTATTGCTGCTATTTTGTACAAAAGGGTTTCGGCGGTCCGACAACTGAAAACTTGCTTTAACTTTTCAGGTATCATACTCTACTGCATCACATAATATCTTAACATTATTCCAATATAATTCGACTCCGGTCGGCCAAACTCCGCGTGGATTAGCAGCAAAATGTAATATCCAATTTTCTGCATTGCCTGTAAATTCTGTGTCTTCAATGTTTTCCGTCACATAGATTTTCAAAGTACCGTCTGAAAAATTAACTGCAACATCATCATTCGTCAGCAGAGGGATACTGTGATTGTTGGGATAGTAGAGATAAACATCCCACGAATCCGGATCAGAGTACACAAAATACTGATATCCGTCTCCTGCATGTACATCTGTTAGCCAATCAACTACCCAATCTCCCATTTCTTCCGCCGGGGCAATGTTCAAACCAAATGCGCTTACCTCCCCGTCGGTATAGTTTTTCACTTGATATGCTTCGGGGAAATATGTATCAGCTTTTTTGCCCATGTCCGGTGTAATGTCAGAACAGGCAGAAAGAAAAAATGTACCCAGTAATATCACCGCAGCTACAAGTTTCTTTTTCATGTCAATTCACCTCTGACTAATCTTACCGTCTGAAATAACCATAGCGCATACCCTATAATTAATTTCACGATTTTCAAATTTGAATGATATATTTATGTTTCTACCTTAACATTTTTCTATTTGTCGACAAATATCATATCCGGAAAACTGTTTTATGAGAACCCGGCATTCGCGGCGGGCTGAACTTTCATTATTAGCTGAACAGGTCGTTATAGAAAATTATCTCCTCGGGCATACGCAGATTAAGCTTACTTTTTGCAATATCTATAATATATTCCTGATCCATTTCGCTGCCGGCGTTTGCTTCAAGCTCGTCCTTTTTATCTTCAAGCTCGTCCACCTCGGCGCGAAGTCTGTCTCTCTCTTCAATCTTTTCATTCAGCTCAAGCTGAAGCTGAACCACTGTAATCACCGCAAAGACGGCAAAAGCAAAGACAGCAAGCTTTACGAAAAACGAAGTATTCTTTTTCTTTTTCATCTTTTTCACGGTGACCTCCTACCGAAAGCGCACCTCCGAGGGTAGCCGCTTTCTTATTTTTTCTGTTCTTTTTAAGCCGACGAGACGGCGCGCATGGGCAGATACGGGAACTGCGCAAGCTTTAACAAGTCGGCATATAAGCACCGCAGGGCGCAAAGCAAGCCATACGGTAAAGCCTAAAGCGACTCTCAAAGTTCCTGCGGCGTATCCCGCGCACAGCATTACAAGTCTGCCGACGGATAGCCTGTACAGAGCAAAACCCATAACGCAGGCAAGAAAAATATACCAGCGGAAATGCCCGCTGTTAAAATGATATGTAAATACCGAAAATGCTGCGGCAGCAAAGGTAGCGTACAGCACATCGAAAATATTTACCGTTATAAGCTCAAGAACGGTGCCAACGGGCTTCGGTGAAAAAATCATTGTGGGAACCCTTGTCAGCGGCCTCGCAATAAGCACTCCGTCTGAAAAGACAAGCATACGCAGTATGCGCAGAGTGTCATAGCACAAGGCAAGGACGGCACCAAGCAGCAGCGCCCAAGCCATGGAAATCAGCTGATCGGATATTACGATGAACTGCATCAGTCGTGTTTTTTGCGGAAAAGACCGCTTTTCTGGGGTGTCTTCCCGTAAAAACTTATTCCGGTAACGTTACCGGTAACGTTAATCTTGCCGCTCTCCGAGGAAAAACTCTCGATTTTCAGCTCATTTCCGTCAACTGCCAGACAACCCTCTTCAAGCGCCATTTCCACGCTTTCGTCGGAAAAGGCAATCACATCCTTAATTCCGGTAGCTTCAAATCTCTTTCTGTCGTAAAGAAAAATATTCTGTCCGCTTGCTTCCTGCATAAGCGCACCTCGCTTTCATGCCTGATACAGAATATGCTACGGGCAGAAAACTTATGCAGAGCAAAAAGCTCAGTCGTTAATTATCTCATACATTGAAGAAGCGTCGGCGCGGGCCGTATGCTCTCTCACATCAACGACGCGAAATTTAAGGGTACGAGTGCCGAATTTTACTTCGACAATGTCGCCCTCTTTTACATTATAAGACGCCTTTGCAGTCTTGCCGTTTACGCTGACATGCTCGCCGTCGCAGG
>JBJDYY010000064.1:0-4955 GCA_051867715.1 Candidatus Avispirillum sp. | reverse complement strand
CCAGCCGGAGCCGGGTGCGCCGCGGTTGTATATGGGAGTGCCTCCGGCGCGGGCGGGCATCTGCTTGCCGAAGCCGTAGCCCGAGCCTCCCCCCATGCCCGAAAAGGCAGAGCGTCCCGAATAATCGCCGGTATCCTCTTCCTCATTTTTCAGCCACTGAGGGATCTCCCGCGCAAAGCGGGAAACCTGATTGTACTGCGTACTGCCGTTCAGCATGCGCTGATGAACATGAGTGATGAAAAGCAGCCGCTTTGCCCTTGTCAGGGCAACATATGCAAGCCGTCTCTCCTCCTCGATTTCCTCCGGCTTCATAATAGACTGAAAACCGGGGAAAATGCCTTCCTCCCAGCCGGGCAGGAATACAACGGGGAACTCCAGACCCTTTGCGCTGTGTATGGTCATAAGAACAACGGCGTCCGCGCTTTCGTCATAGCGGTCGATGTCGGAAACCAGCGCCACATCCTCCAGAAATTCGGACAGGGAGGGCAGAGCGGCGCTTTCCTCGTACTGAGCGGCCGTGGAAACAAGCTCTCCGATGTTTTCAAGGCGGTCTTTTTCCGCCTCTCCCGCCGCCGTAAGCATTGCCTGATAGCCGGTCTTTACGGAGATGTTTTCGATAAGGGAGGATATTTTCATATTTTCCGCGTCGCTTCTGAGCTCCGTGAAAAGCTGCGCAAGCGCCGTCATGGCGCGCTGTGCCGCCGGAGGAATGGCGGCGTAGCTCTGCGCAGTGCGCATTACCTCAAGCAGGGGCAGACCCAAAGCGTCGGCAATATCCGAGGCCGCCTGTATGCTTTTTTCACCTATGCCGCGCCTGGGCACATTTATTATCCTGCGCAGCCGCACGCTGTCGGCGGGATTGTTAATAACCGATGCGTATGCAAGAATATCCTTAATTTCCGCACGCTCGAAAAAGCGCATGGCGCCTATCATCCTGTACGGGATGCCGCTTTTGGCCATAGCTTGCTCAATGGCGCGGGACATGGCGTTGGTGCGGTACAGCACCGCGAAATTGCGAAAGCTTTCCCCGTCCTCGTGCATGGCAGCCACGGTGTCGCATATGTATCTTGCCTCGTCAAGCTGAGTCTGCAGCTTTTTCAGAGTGATTTCCTCGCCCTTTTCCCCGTCGGTCCAGAGATTTTTGCCCTTGCGCTCCTTGTTTCTGGCAATGACCGCGTTGGCGGCGTCAAGAATAGTCTTTGTGGAGCGGTAATTCTGCTCAAGCCTTATGACCGCGGCGTCGGGATAGGTCTTGTCAAAGGTCAGTATGTTTTCAATGGTAGCTCCGCGGAACTTGTATATGGACTGATCGTCGTCGCCCACCACCATAAGGTTTTTACGGTGTCCCGCCAAAAGGGATACCAGCATAAACTGAGCGTGGTTGGTGTCCTGATACTCGTCGATTGACACATAGCGGAAACGGTTCTGAAGCTTTGTGCGCACCTCTTCAAAGTCGCGGAGCAGGAAAACGGTCTGCATGATAATGTCGTCAAAGTCAAGAAGATTTGAGGACTTCAGCCTGCCCTGATACATTTCGTATATGGCCGCGGTTTTCTTCATGCGCACATCCCGCCCCGCCTCCTCCGCATAGTCGGAGGGAGTCATGAGACGGTTTTTGGCGGAGCTTATTTCCGCGGCAACGCTTTTCACCGGCAGACTCTTTGTGTCGATGTTCAGCGTTTTCATGCACTCCGTAATTATTTTTTTCGCGTCGTCGGAGTCAGCCACGCCGAAGCCTTTTCCGTAGCCTAAAAGCTCGCCGTAGCTGCGCAGTATGCGCATACACACGGAGTGGAAGGTGCCGGTCCACATATCGTCAGCTTCCTCGCTGTCCTCGCCGAAAGCGGCGCGCACCCGCTCCTTAATTTCGTTTGCCGCCTTGTTGGTAAAGGTCACGGCAAGAACGGACCATGCGGGGGGCACATTTACGGCAAAGCGCTCAAGAAACCTGCCCAGCTCCTCCCTGGGCAGAGAGGCGGCGCGCTCCATTTCGGCAATATTGCTTTCCCCGGCGCCCTCAGGCACGCTGTCGCACTTGACCGCGTCCCCGTAGCGTACTATGTGGTAAAGACGGTTTACAAGCACCGTTGTCTTTCCGCTGCCGGCTCCCGCCAGTATCATAAGCGGACCGTTCACGGTGTAAACGCATTCTCTCTGCATATCGTTAAGCTTTGAGTAGTATATGTCAAAAAGTCTGCGCTTTTGTGCGTTATATCTCAGTTTAAGTGTGTTATCCGGCATTTTACGGCTCTTTTCGGTAGATTTAGTGGATTTGGAAGATTTCTGCTTTTCACAGTTATAATATTTTATCATATTTCTTTCCGTTTGTCTATAAAAAAGCGCCTTTATTAAGTATGATTTTACAGAGGCGAAAAAGCTTCATTTCAGTCGAAATGTTATAAAAACTATTTACAAAGTGTCTTTAGTATGGTAAAATTTTATTGCAGTAAAACGAAAATCCTAATATAAGGGAAGTGAACGAAACATGGAAAAGTATTTTCAGAAGGACATAGAATGCGCTGATGTGCAGACTATAAAAGGCTGGCAGAACGAAAAACTTCTGCGTCAGGTAAGAAATGTGTGGGACAATGTGCCCTATTACCGCAGCCTTATGGAAAAAGCGGGAGTAAGTCCGGAGGATATAAAGTCTATCGACGATATATCAAAGCTTCCGTTTCTGTCAAAGGCGGATCTTCGCGACGCATACCCCTACGGACTTCTTGCCCGTCCTCTTTCGGAGTGCGTGCGTATCCATTCCACCAGCGGCACCACGGGCAAAAGAGTAATAGCCTTTTACAACCGTCACGACATAGAACTGTGGAACGATTGCTGCAGCCGTGCCCTTGCGGCGGCGGGCGCCGATGAAAACGATGTCTGTCAGGTAGCATACGGCTACGGTCTGTTTACCGGCGGTGCGGGACTTGACGGCGGCTCCCATAAGCTCGGCTGTCTTACCCTGCCCATGTCCAGCGGCAATACGGAAAGACAGATTCAGTTTATGAGAGACCTGGGCGCCACCGTGCTTTGCTGCACTCCCTCATACGCGGTTTATATCGGCGAGGTGCTTCACGAAATGGGGCTTTCCGCCGACGATATAAAACTTAAAGCGGGAATTTTCGGCGCGGAGCCCTGGACAGAGGAAATGCGCCGCGACATTGAAAAGACGCTGGGCATCAAGGCGTACGATATTTACGGACTTACGGAGCTGTCGGGACCCGGCGTTGCCTTTGAATGCTCCGCCCAGAGCGGTATGCACATAAACGAGGACCATTTCTACGCCGAGATAATCGATCCCGATACGGGCGAGGTGCTGCCCGAGGGCGAAAAGGGCGAGCTTGTGTTTACAAGCCTTGATAAGGAAGCCTTCCCCCTGCTTCGCTACCGCACCCGCGACATATGCGTGCTTAAGCGCGAAAAATGCCCCTGCGGCAGAACACATATAAAGATGTGCAAGCCTATGGGCAGAAGCGACGATATGCTTATTATCCGCGGCGTAAACGTATTCCCCTCACAGATAGAAACGGTGCTGCTCAAAATGGGTTATTCCGCCAACTATCAGATCGTGGTGGACAGAGTGGGAGCTACCGATACCTTTGATGTATATGTGGAGCTTCCCGGGGATCAGTTCTCCGACACCGTCCGCGAGATGACGGAAAAGGAAAGTGCCCTGTCGGGCGCACTCAAGACCATGCTGGGCATCAATCCCAAGGTGCATCTGGTGCAGCCTAAGTCCATCGCCAGAAGCGAAGGCAAGGCTGTAAGAGTTATCGATAAGAGAAAGCTTGTATAATAAATAAAAGGAGGCACAGCGGCAATGAGAGTAAAACAGATATCCGTATTTATTGAGAATAAGGCGGGCTCGCTGAGCGATGTGTGCGGCGTGCTTGCCGACAGCGGCATAAATCTGCGCGCTTTGTCCATTGCGGACACCCGCGATTTCGGAATTCTGCGCATTATCGTTGAGGATCCCGAACGTGCAATGGAAATACTGCGCAGTGCAGGATACGCCTGCAAGACTACTTATGTTATCGCAGTAGAGATCGAGGACGCCCCCGGCGGCATGGCAAAGGCTATCCGTACCATAACCGACGCGGGTATCGAGATCGAATATGCCTATGCTTTTGTTTCTCACAAACAGGGCAGCGCGTATATGATCTTCCGTATGTCCCACAGCGAGGAGTCGGAGAAAAAGCTTGAGGGCGCAGGTCTGCCCCTCGTATCCTCCGAACAGCTTTTCGGCTGAACGGGTATACGGCAAATACCGGAACATAAAAACAGGCAAACACCGTAACAGGTAAAAATCAAACATATAAACATAAAACAGGTAAACACCAAACAGGCAAATACAAAACAGACAAACATAAAACAGGCGCGGCTTCTGCCGCGCCTGTTTTATGTTTAATAGAGACCGCGCTGCCCCGCCCCCGTCCCCCGTTTGTCATATGCGGGGCGCCGCCCCGCACCCCACTTAGGGTGCTTCTTAGAGAAAAGCACCCCGAGACCCCGAAAAACTTAAATAGGTCAGGAAAAACAGGCGGCTCAAAACCCAAGGAAATGCCAAAGGCGCACGCCGCCGCCATATCCCCCGCAGGCATTTCACGAAAAACTGAGCCTCACCGTACATATGCAAGGCGCACCCGTCCCCCGTTTGTTATATGCGGGGCTCCGCCCCGCTCCCCACTCAGGGTGCTTTTTAGAGAAAAGCACCCCAAGACCCCGAAAAACTCAAATAGGTAAAAGGAAACAGGCATAGCAACAATTAAAAACGTCAAATGCCCAAACTCCCACATTATATCCCGCAGGCATTGCACGAAAAATCGTAGCGATACGGCAGTGCAAAAGTCCGTGCCATCCCCTCCCACGAACCGGCTACGATGCTGCTCCGCCGCTTGAAAGTTGACATAGCACACCGCTCCGACCTTCGAAGCATATGGAGTGTTGCCCGCGTACGCCGC
>JBJDYY010000063.1:0-22805 GCA_051867715.1 Candidatus Avispirillum sp. | reverse complement strand
TAAATGGCAAGGATACTCATTGTTGAGGACGACGAAAATATTGCAAAGACCATAAGGGCAACGCTGTCCGCCGTTGGATATGAGTCCGAGATCGTTTCGGACGGCGCTGATGCCGTGGAGACGGTCAAAAACAGCGCCGCCTCCTGGGATGTGGTGCTGCTTGATGTTATGCTGCCTACCATGGACGGCTTTGAAGTCATGCGGCGCATAGCACCCTGCGGCGTAAGCGTAATATTTCTGACCGCCATGCAGAATGTGCTGGATAAGGTAAACGGTCTGAAACTGGGGGCGGAGGACTATATTGTCAAGCCCTTTGAGGCGCTTGAACTGCTCGCCCGCATAGAGGTGGTGCTGCGCCGTACGGGAAAGCTGAGCACGGAGCTGTGCTACGGCGATATCCGTGTGGATACCGCCGCCCATACCGTTACAAAGGGCGCAAAAAGCGTGCCTCTTACTCCCAAGGAATTTGATGTGCTGGTGTTTTTCCTGCGCAATCAGGATATTGCCGTCACCCGCGAGAGGCTGCTCGGCGCGGTGTGGGGGTACGAATTTGAGGGAGAGAGCCGTACCGTGGACATACATATACAGCAGATACGCAAAAAGCTGGGTCTGCATGACTGCCTTGTGACTATACCGAAGCTGGGCTATCGGCTTGAAAGCAGGTGAGCGCTTGCGTCTGGGATGGAAAATATTTCTTGCTTCCTTTGCGCTTATAACAGCGGCTGTGACCGCGGTTTCCGGCGTTTTGCTGCGGCGGGATTTTTCAAAGCGCCTTGAAATCTTGCAGGACAGCGCGGCGGCGGAGCATACATATGTTTCATCTTCCCTGCAAAACAGCCTTTTACAAAAAAGAACAGACGAAAATGTTCCGGTGCTTGACAGCGTCGCCGTTTCCTATGCGGTACAGGACGCCGTTGAGGCTCCCCTTTCGGCTTCCGGCTCGGGATACTGCGGCGCTGCCGTTCTTACAGCGGGACAGCAGGGACAGGGAACGGACATTATTGCCGTGGCAAGATCGGGAGAGGGTGAGGAGAACTGCCGGCCGCTGCTGCCCGAAGCAGACCGTATGGCTGAGGGAAAATGCTACTCGGTTTCCTACAAAGACGAAGGCGGTAGACGCCTTGCCATATGCTCCGCCGTGGCTGCCAAAGAGGGCAATATGTATCTGTATACTGTGTACGATATTGATGAAGTCTATTCCGATTTCAGAGCAAGTCTTTTTACTGCGGCAGCCGTAGGGACGGCGGCGTCTCTTGCCGTGTCTCTTGTGATTTCTCTACTGATTTATGCAATACTTCGCCCCGTGGCCGATATGAATAAGACCTTAAGACTCATTGCCGACGGCGACTTTTCAAAGCGGATGACGGTGCGCGGCGGCATGGAGGAGCGGGAAATGGCGGAAAGTGTCAACGCGCTGGCACAGTCCGTACAGGACAATGTGGAGCGGCTTGAATCTATTGCGGAGGGCAGAAAGCACTATGTGGACAGCCTTGCCCACGAGATGAAAACGCCGCTGACTTCTATACTTTGCTTCGGTGATTTGCTGAGAATAAAGCGCAGCGTCAGCGACGGAGAGCGAATAGAATATGCGGGCATAATCGTAGACGAGGCGCGGCGAATGAAAAATCTGTCTTCAAAGCTTTTAGAGCTTGCCTGCGCCGACAATATGGAGCTTGAAATGGAGCCCGTCAGCGTGCGGGAGCTGCTGACGGAAAGCACGGCGACCATAGGACCTGCCCTGCGCGCACGGGGAATTACCCTTGAATACGCAGGGGACGACGGAGTTATACTGTGCGACAGGGAACTGTTCAAGTCCCTTATTTACAATCTGTGCGACAACGCCGCCAAGGCAAGCGAGGCGGGGCAGAGCGTGCGCCTGCGCTCAAAGGCCGCCGACAACGGTATGATTATTTCCGTATCCGACAGCGGCATCGGCATGACGAAAGAGGTGCTGAAAAAGGTAACAGAGCCCTTCTATATGGCGGACAAATCCCGCTCCCGCAAGGCGGGCGGCGCCGGTCTGGGGCTTTCCCTGTGCGTTGAAATCGCCAAAAGACACAACGCCCGCATAACGGCAAAGAGCCGTCCCGGCGTGGGTACCACCGTGTATGTGACAGTCCCCTGGGCGAAGATCGGAGGTGCGGTCGGTGAAGAAAAATGAAAAGGTATCTTTTGAAAAATTCAAAGCGTTTCTTATGTCTGTCATACTTCCCGTCACCCTTGCGCTTTTAATCGCCGGGTTGGGAGTTGCCTCGGCGTTTATACCCCTTGATGCGGGCGTGGGCGGAGAAAAGGTCAGGGAGTACGACATCCCCGCGGAAAACAAAGCCGAAAGTTTCAGCCTTTCGGGACTGTATCCGTGGACGCTTTACGATAATGAAAAAAGCGAGGCGCTTTCGTCATACCCGTCATACCCCGACAAAAAGCAGGAGCTTGACAGCCTGTGCAAAAGCCTTGCGCGCCTAATAATGCTTCCGTGGGGAGAGTCCTGCGACGATATGTATATTGATTTCGGCAGCGCACGTATTTATGAGAACGATGATGACAGCGGGCACTATACCTTTATTGACTCCTGCACTGCGGTTTATCCCTCTCTGGGCAAAAACTCCACCCTGCGTCTTGCCCTTTGCGGCAATACTCTTGCGGCTTTTGAATTCGGAGATACAGCGGTGAGCACCGTAAGTTCAGACGAGGCGAGCACCGCCTGTACCACTCTTTCGCAGGAGGCGGAGGAGCTGTACGGCAGCGGTGATATGTTTGACCTTATGTACGCGGCGGGCGAGTATTATTTCGATATAAGCTCCGAAGACTCCGAGAGCGCCGAAAAGCTTCTTTACAAGCTGCTGGGTGAAAACTGCAATATCAGAGACTTTGTGCTGAGACTGTGGTGTTCCGCCATAGGGCAAAGCTTTGCACAGCTTCCCGTAGACTCTGTAATACGGCTGATTTCCTCCTGCCGCTGCAGTATGGAATATGACAGCGGAAATGTGTACATGACATGGGAGGATGACAGCGGAACAGTCACTTTGAAATACAGCATATGTGAAGAAAGAATAACGGGTATGATCGCGGTGACTTCAGGAACCTACGCGTATTACAGTTCCGACAGATCCGAATTGAAGAGCCCGAAAACGGAACGGTAAAAAGGCGTAACTTACATTTATCTTACAAAAAACTGAATACTTCATGTCTCCCCCGACGCTAAAATATATACAGCGGCGGGGGAGACTTGCGTTTGCCGCGCATAGTCGCGGCAGTTTTCCTTTCATCCATTGCTTTCATTATTTTCATCTTCTCCTGACTGATCTTTCTGCAAAAACGCAGATATACGCATTTATCCCCGCCGCGCCGAAATATACAAAAGGCGGTGCTTGTAATAATATGAAAAAGCTGTGCGCTGCGGCGCTCTTTCTGATGTCCTGTCTGCTGCTGTTTTCCTGTACCGATATATGGGCAAGCTCGGAGAATATATCCGGCGGCAGCGGGGACGCCGACGGCATTGAAGCGCCGTCCACGGCGCCGACTGCGGACGAAAGCATTTCGCCAGACTCACCCGACTCACCCGACTCCTCCGATATGTCGGGGGCGCCGCTTACCGTTATAATCGATGCGGGACACGGCTTCGGGGATCCGGGCAGTCAGCCCGCCTTGCTTGGCTGCGACGAAGCAAAGGTGACGCTCAGCGCCGCCCTGCTTCTGCAGAAAAAGCTTACGGAGCAGGGGATAGCTTCCGTGCTTTTGCACGACGGCAAAAACTTTCCCTCCTGCGATAAAATCTGCGCGGAGGCGGACAGCTTCGGTATTTCCTACGAAGCCGACAGAATGAGGGATGACGGCGTTTTCAGCGCCTACGAGCGCAGTATATACGCAAATATTATTAAAAAACGGACGCCGGATGCGCGGTATTTCTACATATCCCTGCATACAAATTCCTTTGAGGACAGCGGTGTTTCGGGACTTTCCGCGGATTACTACAACGGCTCGCGGTACAGCGAAGCGCTGGGGGATTTCTGCGATGCCTTCAAAAAGGCTGCGGAGGGCTCTTTGAATAAAGAGACGGTCGTGTGGAAAGATTCGTGGGAGGAAGCGTTTGTTGTGACAAAATATGCCGATATGCCCTCAGTGCTTATAGAGATGGGCTACGGCACCAACCCGCGGGACGCGGCTGACCTTAAAAGCGAAAAATGGATGTCGGATTTTACTTCGCTGCTTTCCCGCCTTGTGAATGATTTTTCCGACAGATTTTAAGCGGAGCGGCGGTGTATAAAAGGCGTACGGTTTCGTATGTCTTTTGGCGGGAAAATCAAGAAATTTTTGCAAATTATATTGACAAGTGCACATATATGTGCTACTGTATTATTACAGTAATACAAAGGAGGATAAAAATGCCGTGGGATTTTGACAGATCCGTACCGGTATATTTACAGATAGCCGAGACCGTGCGCAGACGCATTGTAAGCGGAGAGTACGAGCGCGGCAGCCAGCTTCCCAGCGTCAGGGATCTTGCCGTTGAAGCGGCGGTAAACCCCAATACGGTGCAGCGCGCCTTTATGTGTCTTGAAAACGACGGACTTATTGAGACGCGTGGTACCATGGGCCGTTATGTTACCGACAGCCTTGAAGCGGTGGAGGCGGCGCGGGAGACTCTTGCACGGGATACGGTCGGCGCGTTTCGCCGCCGTATGGAAGCGCTGGGCTATACCGGAGAGGACACAATTGAACTTTTGAAGAAAACTTACGAAGGAGAAACCAAATGACAGAAGCGCCCATTCTTGAATGCCGCGGGCTTACCAAGACATACGGCTCTCACCGCGGTCTTGAGGACTTTTCCGTGGCTCTGCCCACAGGCAGGATAATAGGACTTTTGGGTCCTAACGGCAGCGGTAAGACCACGCTGATAAAGCTGTGCGCGGGACTGCTGAGACCTACCTCGGGACAGCTTTACATCGACGGTATGCCCGTCGGACCCGCTACAAAAAGCATAGTTTCCTATTTGCCGGAGCGTATATGCTTCGATGTTTCCATGACAGTAGATGGAGTCATGGCTTTTTACAAGGATTTCTTTGCGGATTTCGACGAGCAGCGGGCAAGAGTTATGCTGGAAAAGCTGAATATCGACACCGCGAGAAAGATAAAAGAGCTTTCAAAGGGTACGAGAGAAAAGGTTCAGCTTGTGCTTGTTATGTCACGCAGAGCAAAGCTGTATTTGCTTGACGAGCCTATCGGCGGCGTTGACCCCGCCACCCGCGACTACATTCTTTCCACAATCATTTCCAACTACTCGCCCGAGTCCTCGGTTATAATTTCCACACATCTTATTTCCGATGTGGAAAATATTCTTGATGAGTTTATGTTTATAAACGAGGGCAAGCTCACTCTTTACAACAACTGCGACAATGTGCGCAACGAGCTGGGCAAAAGCCTTGACCAGTTCTTCAGGGAGGTATTCAGATGCTGAGAAAACTGTTCAAATACGATTTCAAGGGCATAGGACGGCTTATAGTCCCCTTCTCCCTCCTGGCGATTGCCGTGGCTCTGGTGGGCTGCGCTGCTATGTTCGGAACAAAGAATATTTCCGGCGCGGGTCTCGGCTCCATGACAGAGTTTGCGCTGACCGCTATTCTTACCATAATCGTCATCACCTCCATCGCAGGTATTGTGGCGTATTCGGTTCTGTGCTTTGTGGTGATTTTTGCAAGATTTTATAAAAACTTTTTCTCCGACGAGGGGTATCTCACTTTTACCCTGCCTGTCACTACCCGCCAGCTTTTGCTTTCAAAGCTGTTTGCTTCCGTTCTGTGGTGGATCGCGGCGGTGATAATTACGGTCGTTCTGGCTGTTCTGATGATTTCCGCGGGCACCGCTCCCGAAGGAGCGTTTCTGAATGTTAATATCTTTAAGGATATAGCGGAGATACTTTCGGCAGCGACGGGCGGAAACGGAGCCGGTATAACGATAATGACAGCCGTATGCGCCGTTGTTCAGTGGACATGTATGATATGTATGATTTTTCTTGCCATTACAATCGGCAGCACCGTGGCTAGAAAAGGCAAGGTCATTGCGTCCGTAGGCTTCTATTTTGCCATAAACTCCGCTGTTGAGATGATTTTTGTAATTATAGCCACGGTGCTCGGCATTATTGCGGAAAATATCGAAATTTCAGACTCGCTGGTGCTGGCATGGCTTGATAATTTCACACCGGAAGGCTTTATGTACGGGCTCCTTGGCGGAATAGCTGTCCTTTACGCAGCTGTTGCCGTGATTCAGCTCGTCATCACAAATTCCATACTGAAAAAACGGCTTAATCTGTCCTGACAGTTTTTCGTCAAATCCGCATACGGGACAATTCTTACATTGACATCACCTTGCACATTTATCTGAGCAGGGAATCCGGGGGGGCTTTATGAAAAAACTTGCTATAATCATACTGACAGCTGTATTTGCGGCCTCACTTTGTTCCTGTTCTTTGGCTGGTATCCTTGCAAAAGGACATCCGGAAGAACTGAATTCGGCACAGACCTATATCGGGGTATCCTCGGATTTTGAAAACTGCGGAAGCAGCATTATACGCAATTACGACTCGTTTATTCCTTCCGCGGAACGTATGTTTTACTTGGCGTATGACGCGTCCTTTTACGGCGGCGTTTATGTTGCGGATAATAACGGCACGAGGCTTATCGAGTCCGAGAAAGACATCGAAAACGGTCAGATATATATAAGCAACCTGGAATGGCAGCTATTCAATGACAAACTGTATTACAGCGTGTGTGAGCAGACATATTCGGATACGGATTTTCAGGAAAAATGGGAATTGCATATGTACGATTATACCGAAGATGCGGTAAGTACAGCATGCTCGTTTATAGGTGATTTTGTTTATTCCTGGGCAGTAACGGACCGTTATGTGCTGTATGAAAGCAGTACATATACAGAAGGATGTGAAGGTGAACCCGACAGCGTGCTGTACTGTTACAGTATTCAAAGCGGAATAACCTTAAAGATAGCCGAAAGAACACTGTGTTTTAAGGCATTTGATGACAAGATCATTTACGTTGCTGACGGTAAACTGTATACATACCGGTTTGACGACGGTCGTGCAGAAATGACGGAAAGTTTTGACAAAAACTTTAACAGCCGGTATGACAGCTATTATTGCTGGTTTGACGGAGATTGGCTCATTATGGAACAATGTGATGAAGCCTTTGCCGGATTTTACCTGTATAATCTTCAAAGCGGTGACTTGAAAGAATACCAAATTACTGACGGTGCGGGGAACAGTATTCTGGATCCTGTCATGAGTGAAAACTATGCTTTTCTTCGGTTGAGAAGCGGCAGTATTGATATAAACGGTACGGTAACTTCAATCGATACCTCCGATGTTTACCGTATGAATTTGCAGGACTATACCTTGGAACTGTTTGCGGAATCCGATGAAAGCTGCAATTACGGAATATATGCGGTTTCTAATGACTGCATCTACATTTCCACATATGAGAGCAGCTTGCTGGATACTGTAACAAAAACAGATATAAGCAGAGTCAAAACAGGCGAAGACCCCATCGTAGTATATCGGTATACGGAGTTCTTCCCCGTAAAGTGAATTTCCACATTGCCGTAAAGCCGGGTGCACTGCTATGCAGATGTCCCGGCTTTTCAGCAGCGCAAAAATACTCAAAAAATCAAAGCTACTATTGATTTTAGCTTCATGTAGTGATAAAATTGTATAAAATAAATATAATTCAAGGAGAAAAGCATATGTCAAAGGTACTCGTAGAAACAAGCGCCCGCCATGTTCATCTGACCGAGGAGCATATCGAAAAGCTGTTCGGAGCAGGTGCAACACTTACCCACAAAAAGGATCTGAGCCAGCCCGGTCAGTTCGCCTGCCAGGAGAGAGTTACTCTGGTAGGACCCAAAAAGAGTATTGAAAATGTAATAATCCTCGGACCCGCCCGCCCTGCAACGCAGGTTGAGGTTTCGCTCACCGACGCCCGCACTCTGGGTGTTGCTGCTCCCGTGCGCGAGAGCGGAGACATTGCCGGCAGCGGTGCCTGCAAAATCGTGGGACCCTGCGGAGAGGTTGAAATTTCCGAGGGCGTTATCGCCGCAAAGCGTCACATCCACTTTACCCCCGAGGAGGCTGCCGAGGCGGGTGTTGAGGACAAGCAGATCGTTTCCGTAAAGATTGACAGCGCCGACCGCAGCACAGTTTTCGGAGATGTGGTCGTAAGAGTTTCCCCCAAGTTTGCCGCTGCAATGCATATTGACACTGACGAGGCAAACGCAGCCTGCGCTTTCGGCGAGTGCTACGGCGAAATTATAAAATAATCCGTATATAAAATACGGAATATACTGAAAAGGACTGCAAGGCAGCCCTTTTTAGGTGCAGGAGAATTCGGCAAAATTCGTCAAAAACCGCCGCAGAGGATAAAGCATACATTTATACGGTTATACCGGAAAGGACACGCATTTGTTTACTTATCACGATTATATATGGCAGAGCGACGCGCTGAATGTAAAGGGTGTGAGCCACGGCTTTTCCACGCGTTTGGGAGGAGTCAGCAAAGAGCCGCACCTTGCATCCATGAACACGGGATTCTTCCGCGGCGACAGCGACGAAACCGTTCGTGAGAATATAAAACGGCTGTGCGCCTATGCGGGCGTATCGGAAGCTGTTGTGGCGGCGCCGCAGATACATTCCGTCACGGTGCGCACTGTTGATCTTTCCTGCGCGGGAGAGGGAGTTGAAAGAGAAGCGCCTCAGCCCTGCGACGGCTTTGTAACGGCAGAGGCGGGCTTGACGCTGGCGGTACGGGTGGCGGACTGCGCCCCTTTGCTCCTTTGCGGAGAGACCGCGGAGGGAGACGCCGTTATAGGTGCGGCACACGCAGGCTGGCGGGGTACTGCGGCGGGAATTGCCGCTGTGACCGTTGAAAAAATGAAGGCTCTGGGCGCCGGAAATATCCGCGCCGCCATAGGCGCCTGCATACACGGCTGCTGTTACGAGGTGGGCGAGGATATGAGGGACGCGGTGGCAAAAATGCAAAACCGCGCCTTTGCCGACCGCCACATCAGTTGCCGCAGCGGCAGGCTGTACGCGGATATTGCGGGTATGAACAGGGAAATACTGATTGACGCGGGAGCGGTTTGCGTTGATGTGTTACCTGAATGTACGGCCTGCAAGCCGTATATGTATCATTCCCACCGTGCTACCGGGGGAAAACGCGGTACTATGGCGGCGCTTATATGTATCGGCGACGGGCGCTGACACTCCCGGCGGGATATATATACGGGTTTCTGCCGGGGCGCTGCCCCGTGCCCCGAAAAAGAATATGGGGCTCTGCCCCTGACCCCGCCAAGAACCTTTTTTGAGAAAAAGGTTCTTGGAACTCCAAAAAACTTTTAATTAGGACATAGAATTATAAAATCGTCACCGCAGGGGTGCCGCAAGGCGGCAAGCGAGAAAAAGCACAGAAGAAAGTAAACTCTCTTCTGTGCTTTTTCAACGCTTTACGGACGGCAACGCCGTCCGCCCCTGCGGTAACAAGCAATCTGCAATTCTATCTTTCTGTGAGTAGCTTCAAGTCTGCTATCGACACGCTCATTAGCTTTGCTTTATTTCCACCGTGAAACTGAAAATTTAGGCTAACGGGGCAAGCTATTTGCACTTAGTCGAATGTGTTATGCTTTTTCAACGCAACGGGCTGATGTTCTACCGTGTCGAGAAGAGGGGAGAGATTCTAAAGAGAGGGGAGAAGATACATCGTCTCCCCTCTCTTTAGCCGGGCAGGGTGGCTCGGAGGGACTGCTGCCGGGACAGCAGTCCCTTCGAAAAATCCTCTCTCCACTTCTGTCAGCTAATTATCAAATCTGAATTCTATTCCGACAAAACTTAAAATGAAATACCGCCGCTTTACGGAAAAAATGCGGCGGTATTACAAACAAAAAGGAACGGCGCGCGCCGTTCCTTTTTGTTTGTAATACCTAAGATTACTGAACCTCTACCTCAGCGCCGGCCTCGGTAAGCTTAGCCTTGATAGCCTCAGCGTCTTCCTTGGAAGCGCCTTCCTTAACCTTTGCGGGAGCGCCCTCAACCATTTCCTTAGCTTCCTTGAGTCCCAGACCGGTGATCTCACGGACAGCCTTGATAACATCGAGCTTTTTAGCGCCGAAGCTCTTGAGAACTACGTCGAATTCAGTCTTCTCCTCAGCAGCTGCTGCGGGAGCTGCGCCGCCTGCTACTGCTACTGCTACGGGAGCTGCGGATACGCCGAACTCCTCTTCGATAGCCTTAACCAGGTCAGCAAGTTCAAGAATAGTAAGAGCCTTGATCTCTTCAAGGATTGCAGTGGTCTTTTCGGATGCCATTTTCAGTACCTCCAATAATTTTGATAATTTTTGATTTTAGTTTGCAGCCGATGGCTGCCTTATGCCGAATTACTCGGCTGCGGGAGCAGCCTCCTCAGCGGGAGCTGCTTCGGCGGGTGCTTCCTCAGCGGGAGCTTCTCCGCTCTTGTCGATGATTGCCTGAAGTGCAACAGCCAGACCGGAAAGGGGTCCCTGCAGGGAACCGAGCATTCTTCCGATAAGTGTTTCCTTCGGGGGAATGTTAGCAAGCTCTTTAACGGTTTCGCGGTCTACCACCTTACCGTCCAAGAAGCCGCTGCGAAGCTCAAAGGTTTCAACCTTTTCTTCGTATTCCTTGAGAATCTTTGCGGGGGCAACCGGATCGTCATAGCTGATTGCGAGGGCGTTCATTCCCTCGAGATCGCCTTTGATCTCGCCGAGACCCGCGATATCAGCAGCACGGCCGATAAGAGAATTCTTAATAACGGAATACTCTACGCCAGCCTTACGGAGAGCCGCACGGAGCTTTGTATCGTCCTCAACGGTGATACCCTGATACTTAACGAGAACGCCGAATGCGGCGCGGCTCATCTTATCGGAAAGCTCTGCAACGACAGCCTTTTTCTGCTCAAGGATCTTTTCACTGGGCATTGTAAATACCTCCTCTTGTAAAAATTGTCCGACAGCGAAGACGGAATAAGAAAACGCCTTTTCCGAAAACCGAAAAAGACGCTGATAACACTTTATCTTGTCTCCTCGGCAGGAAAGCATAGCTTTTACCGTAACCTGCTGTCTTCGGTGAACAAGGGAATTATAGCATATATGAAAGGTTATGTCAAGACTTTTTTGAAAATTTCGTCGTATAAAGCGGCGGATGGGGGATTTAGTAAGCACAGAGGTACAGGATTGATTGAATAAAATGTTCTTCTGCCGGCTGATAAACAAATCTGAAATTCAGTTATTTGTTCAACGGTAATATAAATAATTCGATAATAGATATTACCGTCTTTTCAAAGCAGAAATAAAACGGTTGCAAAAAACTTTACAAACCGCAAAAACGGTGATATAATATACAATGTATAACTATTGAAATATATTTGGCTTTGCAAAGGGCGGAGCAAATATTATCGCATATCGAATTGACATGAAAGAAACGGTTTTATTATGAAACTTGGAAACAACAGCCTTTGGGGGCAGAGAGATACTCTTGTGCGTATAAAGCCCCTTGCCGCAATAGTTCTGGCGGCCGCTTCGGCGCTTCTCGCTGCTACCGCCGCGTCTGTACTGGGCTCGGGATTTCTGCTTTGCATTTCCGGAGTCATTCTTGCATTTCTCTTTGCGGCTGACAGAAGCATAATAAGCCTTGCCGCAGTACCGGCGGCATATCTCTTTTCTCTGCTGTTTACCAGAGATCTTACCCTGTCTCTTACCTCTCTGCTGTTTCTGCCTTTCGGTCTTGCTCTTGCAATCTGCGTTATGCGTCAGGTGAGTCTTTCTCACACAACGGTTGTTATGACGGTTATGAGCGCTCTCTGTGTGGGAACGCTGTTTGCGGTGTGGACCGTAAAGCTGTACGGCGGAACGCTTACGGAAAGCTTTAAGCTGTATCTGGCCGATCTGCGCAGCGTTTACAGACAGATAGCGGATATTATAGTTTCCGTCACCGACGAAGCCGGTATAAGCCTTATCAGCCGTGACGCTCTCGACTCCCTTGCATCTTCCGTAAAGCTGATACTTCCCGGTATTCTTGTACTTATGTGTGAGCTTTGGGCTTACGGCAGTGCAAAGTTGTTCCGGCTTTTCAGCATTGTTTTCAAGTGCGGCGATCTTTTCCGCCGTCCGTGGAAGGTGTCTGTGGCGCTTCCCACCTCTGCGCTGTTTGTTGTTTGCTTTGTTATATGTATGTTTGCTACCGGAAACTCCAAGAACGATATTGTCAATATTATCGCTTACAGCGCCGCAAATCTTATGTATATACTGCTGCCTCTGTCGGCAATATCCGGCTTCCACGCCATGTTCGGCGTGGGCGGCGCTTTCCGCAGATCAAGAAGCGTGGGCTTCAGGGTGCTTCTCATAGTTATGTGCGGAGTATCTTTTCTCATAAATCCCCTTATGCTTTGCGCTATGCTTGCGATATGGGGCGCCTTTGAAAGCATGAGACGCTCTTCTTTCGAAAAGCGAAAAAACGGCAGGGGAGACGGCAGCGGAGACGACCCTCACGGTTCCGATTTCTGACGCTGACATTACAAGACTGACATTTACTGAAAGGACGCGCTATGAAGAACAAGCAGAATATGACTTTCGGGTTTCCCGAGCTGTTGTTCTGTACCGTATTGGCTGTATTGCTGATCGGAGTGCAGACCCTTATCTGCGCCTATACGGACATTATGCCCGCCGTGTCCGGCATATTTATATGCGCCGTTTTTGTGGCGGCGGTTTGTTTCTTTGCGGTCATCCGTAAAAACAGCGCCGCACGAAAGAACGCGGCACCGCTTACGGAGACTCTGAGTGTGTTGGCGGAGGCGGTGGTAAATCTGCCCTCTCCCTGCATTATATGCCCCGGTGACAGCGACCTTATCATATGGTACAACAAGGCGGCAAGCGAGCTGTTCGGAAGAAAACGGATTATGTTTTCTGAGCTGTTTTCAACGCTTCCGGATTTTGACGATCAGGTAAGGCTGTCCGCCGCCGGAAGAAGATACCAGCCTGTAAGCTACACCGGCGAGGGGCGGGACGGCAAGCAGTACCGCGTATTTATAATGAAGGATGTTACCGACGAGGACGACAGGCTGCAGGAGCTTGCGGGTCGGGAATGTGCGGTGGCGTACATTACGGTTGACAACCTTGAGGAGCTTCTGAACTACGAGCAGGAGGACTACCGCAGTGCTTCCGGTGAGACGGAGGCTGTGCTTCGGCGCTGGGCGGCGGAGTCCGGCGGTATACTGAAAGAGTATCAGCAGGATAAATATATTTTCTTCTTTGAAAAGAGCAGGCTGTCCGATTTTATTCATTCCGGCTTTGACGTGCTTGACAAGGTAAGGGATGTACGGGTGGGAGCCACAAATATTCCGGTCACGGTTTCCATCGGTATTTCCGACGGCGGCGAGACGCTTTTCGAGCGTGAGAGGGCGGCGCAGAGTGCTCTTGAAACTGCTCTTCAGCGCGGAGGCGACCAGGTAATCGTCAAATACGATTCCAGCGTTGAGATTTTCGGCGGCAAGACGAAAATGCCTCAGAAGCGCACCAAGGTACGCGCCAGAGTCGTTGCAACGGAGCTTATTTCGCTTATATCCGAGTCCTCCAATGTGCTTATTATGGGGCACAGGTACGCGGATTTTGACGCTTTCGGCGCCTCTGTGGGACTTGCAAGGCTGTGCTTCTTCTGCGGTGTGCCCGTTAATATAGTGTCCGACATGGACGACACCAGCCTTGACCGCTGCCGCGACTGGCTCTCCGACAAGGAAGAATACAGAACTGCTTTTGTGGACGCCGACGCGGCTATGGATATGATAGGCTCCGACACTTTGCTTATTATTGCGGATGTAAACAACAAAAATCAGTTCGAGTCCTCGGTGCTTGCGGATCACTGTTCAAGATTTGTGATAATCGACCACCACAGAAAGACTGCGGATTTCGAGCACACGCCGCTTATAAGCTATATTGAGCCTGCCGCCAGCGCCGCCAGCGAGCTTGTGGCTGAAATGCTGGAACAGGCGCTGCCCTCCGACGAGCTTCTGCCTGAGGAGGCTGACCTGCTTATGGCGGGCATACTTCTGGATACGAACCAGTTTACCAAAAACACGGGTACCCGTACCTTCTCCGCGGCGCTGTATCTCAGGAGCAGCGGCGCTGATGTGGGAGAGGTGCAGGAGTTTTTCAAAACTCAGCTTGCGGATTTCCAACGCGAGCTGAAATTCCACAGCAATGTGGAGATATACCGCGGTATTTGTGCCATAGCGGTTGCGGAGGGCGAATGCAGTGTCAAGGACAAGGTTCCCGCCGCAAAAGCCGCCGACAAGCTGCTGAGCGTTGAGGGCGTCAAGGCCTCCTTTGCCATTGTGCCTATCGGTACGGAGGTACACATTTCGGCGCGAAGCGCGGGTACCATAAATGTGCAGCTTCTTCTGGAGAGACTGCGGGGCGGCGGTCATTTTGACTCTGCGGGCACCCGTCTTGAGGGAGTCAGCGCGGAGAGCGCGGTGGCAATGCTGAAGGACGCAATTGACGGCTATCTTTCAGAAAGCGGTTCCGGCGCAAAGAAGCAGTCTGCCGCAAAGCAGGCGTGACGGCAGGTATTACGGGGATTTGACCGCTTAGACCGTGACGCAGGCACAGAAAAGAAAAAACAACATACAGAAAGGAATAGAAAAAATGAAAGTAATGCTTTTACAGGATGTTAAGGGAAAAGGGAAAAAGGATCAGATAGTTAATGTTTCCGACGGATATGCGCGCAACTATCTTTTCCCCAAAAAGCTTGCAGTAGAGGCTGACGCCAAGGCTCTTGCCGACGCGAAAAACAAGGAAGCCGCAAAGCAGTTCAAAATCGAGCAGGAAAAGGCGGCTGCAAGGGAGATTGCCTCCCGTCTTGAGGGAGTACAGGTAAAGCTGAAGGCTACCGCAGGCGCGGACGGCAGGCTGTACGGAAGTATCACCACGGCTGATGTTGCCGAGGCTCTTAAAGAGCAGGCGGGTATTGAGATAGACAAGAGAAAGATTGTCAGCGACGCCCCCATAAAGGCTTTCGGCGGCTATACTCTTGAAGTAAAGCTCTATCCCGAGATAGTGGGTAAGATAAACCTTATCGTTTGTGAGTAACGGCATTGTAATGCAGCAGAACAGTAAAATTTTGAAGGGAAATGTCTTGAAATGACTTCTGAGCTTGACAGAAAAATGCCGTTTTCTCTGGACGCGGAGCAGGCGGTCATCGGAAGCATACTGATCGATCCCGCGTCTCTTGACACGGTTACGGGAATTTTGTCCGCAGACGATTTCTATCTTGAAGAGCACCGCAGTATATATACCGCCATGCAGGGGATGTATCTGAAAAGCCGCAGCATTGATGTGGTGACCCTTGTGGACGAACTGGTGCATCAGGGTGTATACGACGAGGCGGGCGGTAAGGAGTATATCCGTCTTATAAGCGAGGCTGTGCCCACTGCTTCAAATGTGCGCGATTATGCGAACATCGTCAGGGACAAATCCGTGCTTCGCTCTCTTATCGGCGCCTGCGAGGAAGTGAGCGAGGCGGCGTATACTGAGGAAGAGGATGTTCAGCGCCTTGTGGAAATGGCGGAAAGCAAGATCTACGCCATTGCGGAGCAAAAGGAAAACAAGAATTTCGTACATATCAGAGAGGCTTTGGTTAACGTATACGACCATCTTCAGCAGCTCAGCGTCAACAAGGAAGAGACTCTGGGAATGAAGACCGGATTTTCCGGACTTGACCGAATTCTTGTGGGTATGGGCAAAAGCGATCTGGTGCTGGTGGGAGCCCGCCCCGGTATGGGAAAAACTTCTTTCGCCATGAATGTTGCTACTTCCGCGGCGCTTAAAAGCGGCAAGACGGTGTGTGTGTTTTCCCTTGAAATGTCCACGGAGCAGCTTGTGTCAAGGCTTCTTTCCAGCGAGGCGCTGGTGGACAGCTACGCTCTGCGCTCCGGTGAGCTTACTGACGAGGACTGGCAGAAGCTTGCTCACGCCGCAAGCAGACTGTCCGATTGCGATATACTTATTGACGATACCACCGGTATGACTGTTGCCGGAATGATGTCAAAGCTGCGCAGGGTCAAGAACCTGGGACTTGTAGTCATCGACTATCTGGGACTTATGCAGTCCGAGCATCACATAGACAACAGGGTGCAGGAGGTTTCCGAAATATCCAGAAACCTGAAGCTTATGGCAAAGGAGTTCAAGGTGCCCGTAATCTGCTGCGCTCAGCTTTCCAGAGGTCCCGAGTCCAGAACGGATAAGCGGCCTATGCTGTCCGACCTGCGTGATTCGGGAGCTATCGAGCAGGACGCGGATATAGTGCTGTTTCTGTACCGCGACGAATACTATAAGGATAAAGACAACCCCCAAAGCACCGCCGAGGTCATTGTGGCGAAAAACCGCCACGGCTCCACGGGCAAGGTGGAGATGGGGTGGCTCGGGCGATATACAAAGTTTACCACCATCGACGAAAACGCTCCGGACGGCATGTGATTTGTGCTATGTGCGGGCTCTGCACCGCAGACCGATAATATGGGGCGCTGCACCTCGCATGAGGGAAACGGGGCTCCGCCGGGGCTCTGCCCCTGACCCCGCTTAGTACCTTTTTTGAGAAAAAGGTACTAAGAACCCCAAAAAACTTTTAATTAGGGCATAGAAATAAAAAACGTTCCCGCAGGGGTGCCGCGAAGCGGCAGGCATATGAAGAAACGCAGGAAAAAGTAAACTTTTTCCTGCGTTTCTTCATTGCTTTACGGACGGTTTCACCGTCCGCCCCTGCGGTAATAAGCAATCTGCCATTCTCTCTTTCTGTGGGTAGCCACAAGTCTGCTATCGACACGCTCCAAAGCTTTGCTATATGTCTGTCGCGATACTTGAAACTTAGGCTGACGGGACAAGCTCCCTACACTTCGTCGAATGTGTTGTGCCCTTTCAACGCAACGGTTTGATGTTCTTCCGTGTCGAGAAGAGGGGAGAGATTCTAAAGAGAGGGGAGAAGATACATCGTCTCCCCTCTCTTTAGCCGGGCAGGGTGGCTCGGAGGGACTGCTGCCGGGACAGCAGTCCCTTCGAATACTTCTCTCTTAAATTTATATTAGCTAATAAACAAGTCTGAAATCTCAAAAGCACTATAAATTTCGCAAAACTTACCTTCTGTGAGCAACTTCAAATCTGCTATCGACACGCTCCAAAGCTTAGCTATATGTCTGTCGCGACACTTAAAATTTAGGCTAACGGCGCAGACTTCTTTCCACTTCGTCGAATGTGTTATGCCCTTTCAACGTAGTGCCTTGATGTTCTTCCGTGTCGAGAAAAGGGGAGAGATTCTAAAGAGAGGGGAGAAGATTCATCGTCTCCCCTCTCTTTAGCCGGGCGGGGAGAGCCCTGCGGGACTGCTGCCGGGACAGCAGTCCCTTCGAAATATCCTCTCTTAATTTCTATCAGCTAATTTTCAAGTCTGAATTCCCATAAAACTTGTATTCGAAAAATTCCTATTTGATATGCAATTCTGATTATAACAAAAATTACCGTTGTGTCGGGTTTTGTCTTGAATTGTACCGTATTGTATGCTATACTGTCTTACAGTAACAACCGCTTTTCCAAAGCGAAATCCGACAAAATTATTGAAGCAAGAAAGGATACAATGAATTATGAAAAAGTTTTTCAGCGATTTCAAAGCCTTTGCGCTTAAAGGCAATATCATCGATATGGCAGTCGGCGTTATCATAGGCGGCGCTTTCGGCAAAATCGTCACCTCCCTCGTAAATGATATTATCACACCCCTTATAAGCCTTGCTTTGGGCAAGGTAGACCTTACGGGGCTCGAACTTGTCTTCCACGAAGGCACCGTAAACGAGGCGGGCGAAGTGGTCGGAAAGGTAGCGCTTACATACGGCAACTTCATTCAGTCCGTTATTGATTTCCTTCTCATTGCTCTGTGTATTTTCACTGTTCTCCGTATTATAATGACTGCAGAAAAGAAGCTTGAAAGCCTGAAAAAGAAGAAAGAGGAAGAAGAAGCGGCGGTTGAAGAGGAAGCTAAGGAAACCGAGCTTGACCTGCTTCGTGAAATCCGCGATATGATGAAGGGCGAAGATACGGCAAAGGCAGAGGACAGTATTGCTGAAACAGCAGAAGCGTCAGAAGCGGCAGAGCAGTCCGAGGCAGAATAAATCCTAAATTAACAGGCGGCGCTCTTCGGGCGCCGCCTGCATAAAATAAAAAGCAGATAAACCGAGAAAACAAAAAGAAAGCGTGACTTAAGTGAGCGTTGACCTGACTGAAAAATTTTGCGGCAAAAGCTGCATACTTCTGGGCGCGGGCGTTTCCAATATGCCCCTTGCAAAAATGCTTACCGATATGGGTGCAAAGGTAGAGGTTCGGGACAAAAAATCCCTGCCGGAGATGGGCGAGCGCGGAAAAGAGCTTGAGGCTCTGGGCGTATCTGCTGTATCCGGCGACGGATACCTTGAAAATATGCGCGCAGATTATATTTTCCGTTCTCCCGGCTTTCGCCCCGACATTCCTCAGCTTAAAGAAGCGACGGAAGCCGGCTGTACCGTCACCGCGGAAATGGATATGTTTATAGAAAACTGTCCCTGCACGCTTATAGGCGTGACAGGCAGCGACGGAAAAAGCACCACCACCACGCTGATTTCAAAAATCGCGGAGGCGGAGGGCGCCAAGGGCAGACAGGTTTTCCTCGGCGGCAACATAGGCGAGCCGCTGCTGAACAGAATAGGGATTATGAATGATGGCGACATCGTATGCGCCGAGCTTTCAAGCTTTCAGCTTATGTCGGTAAGCGCGCCCGTGGATGTGGCTGTCATTAAAAATGTTACTCCCAATCATCTGAACTGGCACACCGATATGGACGAATATATCGAGGCAAAGGCGCGAATACTGAGCGGCTGCAGGGTTGCCGTGCTTAACTACTGCGACAGCGTTTGCCGTGCTCTGTCGGAGCGCTGCACAGGCTCCGTAGTCTGGTTTTCCCGTGAAAAAATCCCCGAAGGTTTTCTCAGGGGATATGCCGGCGGAGTATACATGGACGGCGGCAGTATGATTTACTTCGACTCTCAGAGCGGCACAGAAACGGAAGTTATGAAGCGCGCCGACATTCTCCTGCCCGGAGAGCACAACGCGGAAAATTACTGCACCGCGGTTGCGGCCACCCTTGGTCTTGCTTCTTTTGAGGCGGCAAAAAAGGTGGCGCGCTCTTTCGGCGGAGTGAAGCACCGGCTTGAGCTTATCAGAGAAAAGGACGGCGTGCGCTATTACAACAGCTCCATAGATTCATCTCCCACAAGAACAGCCGCGGCTTTGTCGGCACTTGACAGACCCGTAAGGCTGATTTGCGGCGGGTATGACAAAAAGATACCCTTTGAGCCTCTTGCCGAGGCGATTGTCAGGGACAAAAATGTCCGCACAGTGGTGCTTACGGGAGCAACACGCGACAAGATACAACAGGCGTTGCTTGCCCACCCCGGTTTCGCCGCCACAGGCATAGAGCTTACGGTGAAGCCCGACTTCCGTGAAGCGGTGCTTGCGGCAGCGTCCGCCGCCTGCCCCGGTGACGCGGTACTGCTTTCACCCGCCTGCGCAAGTTTCGACGCTTTTGAGAACTTTGAAAAGCGTGGAGAGTGCTTTGCGGAGATTGTCCGCGGTCTGTAAGCGGGATATATACTATATATTAAAATAAAAAGAACTGCCGCCGGCAGTCCTTTTTATTTGCATAAATATTTCAGCCGCCGTTTCAGGTGACAGTCTCGCCCGTCCAGGCGTTTATACCGCCGAACTCCACTATATTTGTATATCCCAGCTTCACCAGCTTTGCCGAAGCCTGCTTACTGCGGTTTCCGCTTCTGCAGTAAACGAGTATTAGCTGATTTTTGTCCGGAAGCTCCGGGATTTCATCGGTGCCGATTGTCTCATTGGGAATACAGATCGCGCCGGGAATGTGCGCTGTTTCGTATTCCTCCTGCGTACGCACATCGAGAATGATATAATCCGACTCTTTTGCCATTATTTCGGCAGCCTCGGCGGCTCCTATCCGGCGGTAGTCGTCGGCGTCCTTTTCCTGAGCTTCTGCGGCGCAGCCGGTCAGCGTCAGTATACCGAAGAGCAGTATAATCAGTATCCGTTTCATGATTTCACTTCCCGTTTTTATTTTCTGTTTTTAATTCTCCGCAGCCGCTCCTCTCTCTAAATCTCCGGTTTTCTGAAAAACTCTCCGAGGGTTTGTCCGAAAATCGGCTTTGCAGTTCCGTCGGCTTTATGTGCATTGCTTTGAGAATATTACAGTTATATCACATTATATCATATTTTCCCGTTTTTTGCACCTTGAATACAAGATTTGCAAAAGCTGCCGGCATGCGCGCTTAGGCGCTGGGCTTCAGTCTATCAGTCAAATGCAGCTATTCTTATTTCAGTAAATTATCCTTCGGCTTTCAGCTTTTCCCATTCGCTTCTTATAATGCCGTAATATGATATATCAAGAAATTCTCCGGTGGAGGTTTTGAAAAACTCACGGCTTGTGCCTTCAAAGGTCAGCCCGCATTTCTGAGCAACTTTGCCGGAGGCGGGGTTTTTAACTGCGTGTGAGATAGCAACGCGGTGTACCCCTACTGCCTCAAACAGAAAATCAATAACCGCTTTTGCGGCTTCTGTCATAAGTCCCCTGTTCCAATAAGCGTGCCCCATACAGTAGCCGAGCTCTGCCCATTCGCTGTTTTCGCTGATACGCACAACGCTGATGTTTCCGATAGGCTCTCCCTCGTATTCCATTGCCCAATTGTAGGTGCTCGGGGTTTCGTAAGCGGCGCACCAACCCTCCAGAAGCTGCCGTGTAAGCTCCGGCGATTTGTGGGGCGGCCAGGTTAAGTACCGAGTGACTCTTTCGTCGCTTGCCCAGTTGTCAAACATTGCCTGCGCGTCGTCCGGCGTAAATTCGCGCAGGGTAAGTCTTTCTGTTTTTATTGTCTGTGTCCCTTTGTGTGTAAGCATTTCTTAGTCCTCCAATCTGTATTCCATTCTGAGTATGCGTTCCGTCATTCCGCATTTTTTATAGAAGGCAACAGCTTCTTTGTTAAATGCATAGACTCCAAGATCCATAATTTTGCATTTTTTCTCTCTTGCCGTCTGCCTGCAGCGCTCAAACAGCATTTTCCCTATGCCGTTTCTGCGAAAAGCTTTTGACACGCATATATCGTCAATATAGAAGCTGTCAAAGTCAATGAATGTAGAATGATTTCTGTAAAAAATCACCCATGCAAAAGCATATCCTACCACTTCTCCCGTATCCGTTTCGGCAATGAGCACGGTGTGATTGGGGTCGTTCAGTCTGTAAGCGAATTCATCTTCTGTAAAGTAGCGAGCTTCGGTTTTGAACAGATCGGGTCTGCCCTTATGATGCAGCTCTGCGATTTCTCTCTGCAGCGGACGGATACGCTCGCGGTCCGATTCTTGCGCGTTTCTTATCTTAATTTCCATTTTAATTCTATTCCTTTCTGAATATGTCAAGTGTGTGATGAGAGTAGCCGACCATATCCTGCCGCTCGCAGGTGGCAAAGTGGTATTTCAGATACAGTTCGTACATTCGCTCATCCATACTGTCAACGGTTTCTCTCATATGATTTGTGTAACCGTCGGAGGCAACGAAGTGGAGCTGCGTAACATTGAAGCGCTCTCTCAGTCTGTCGATGTCCTCTTTGCGGTACAGCTCGAATATATCCCACGGGTTTGAGTAAGTGTCAAAGGTTTCCGTGTTGAGCATACATTTTTCGATAATGTCGAATATCCCCCCGCGTATAAAGCCGTAAGATAAAACGGATGCGTCTCCCATGCAGTATGCGGCAAAAATAATTCCGCCTTTCTTTGTGACACGGATTGCCTCAGACAGCGCCGCAAGCTTATCCTCCTCGGTGAACAGGTGATACATAGGTCCCAGCAGCAGGGTAATATCGTATGTATCGCTGTCAAAAGCGGACAGATCCACGGCGCTTGCCTGCATTATTGTGATATTTTCGCCCTCATGGGTGTTCTGTTTGAATATTTCGATATTATGCTCTATCAGCTCAACGGCGTCCACTCGGTAGCCTTTCTGCGCCAAAGCGTGGCTGTACCGACCTGTCGCGGCGCCGATTTCAAGCACTCGCATACCCGGTTTCAGATATTTTTCCACATATTTCATAGTGGTAAGATATTCTACCGCGCCGTGCTTTGAGGCGAGGCGTCCGTTTTCATCGTGGCCCTCGTAATAGCCTGTAAGATAATCTTTTGTTTCCATACTGAAACCTCCTGTAAAAAGAATAAAAAAACAGTGCAGGCCGGTGATGTGTCGGCTTGCACTGCGTATAGCTTATTCGGTAAAATTTTCTATTTACTCGAAAAAGGGTACGGCAATGTAAGCCCGACGCTCTGCCAATAATAAGCAGGGACTCCGGACTGCATAACGACTGCGTTATTAATCTTGTTGAAGCGGTCGGTGCGGTTTTCCATTGCTTTACCTCCGTAATGATTTTGTTCATTATACTTTCAGTTTTTCCGTATGTCAAGACTTTTTTTGTATTTTGTTCGAAAAAATTTGAATATAGGCGTTATCGGTAAGTCTGCGGGCAAAATAGGGCACTGATTTTGAGACGGTTTTGGGGGAATTCAGATTTGATTGTTAGCTGATAGAAGTGAACAGAGGAAAATTCGAAGGGACTGCTGTCCCGGCAGCAGTCCCTCCGAGCCACCCTGCCCGGCTA